>JAGHCE010000186.1 GCA_021160625.1 Planctomycetota bacterium
AAACGGCCAGCCGATGAACCCGGTTCGGCGTGACTACCCGCGCGACTGCATCCAGACGGGCATAAGCGCCATAGACGGGATGAACACGCTCGTGCGCGGCCAGAAGCTGCCCATATTCTCCGGCGCCGGCCTGCCGCACAATGAACTGGCGGCGCAGATTACCCGGCAGGCGACGATTCCCGGAGAAGAGAGCGCCTTTGCGATAGTTTTCGCCGGCATCGGCATAAGAAATGACGACGCGCAGTTTTTCACGCGCAGTTTCCAGTCCTCGCGCGCCTCGGCCAACGTCACGATGTTTCTGAACCTGGCGAGCGACCCAGCCGAGGAACGTATCCTTACGCCGCGCTGCGCACTGACCCTGGCCGAGCACCTGGCATTCGAGAAGGATATGCACGTCCTGGTAATCCTCCTGGATATGACCAACTACTGCGACGCGCTGCGCGAGATCGCCTCGGCGCGCGAGGAGGTGCCCAGCCGCAAGGGGTACCCCGGATATATGTACAGCGACCTCGCCGAGATCTACGAGCGCACCGGCCGCATCCGTGGCAGGAAGGGCTCCATCACCCAGATACCGATCCTCACTATGCCGAATATGGACATCACGCACCCGATCCCGGACCTTACCGGCTACATCACCGAGGGGCAGATAGTCCTGGACAGGGAGCTCTTCCAGAAGGGGATTTACCCGCCGATAAACGTCCTGCCGAGCCTGTCGCGGCTGATGAAGGACGGCATAGGCGCCGAGCGCACGCGTGAGGACCACGCGCACGTTTCGAGCCAGCTCTACGCCGCCTATGCCGAGAGTCGCCGCATCCGCCAGCTGGCGGCCGTCATCGGCGAGGAGGAACTCTCCGAGGTGGACCGGGCGTACCTTGAGTTCGGGAATGGTTTCGAGGAGCGCTTCACCGGGCAGGGCGAGGACGAAAACCGCACCTTCGACGGGACGCTTGACCTTGGGTGGGAGCTGCTGAGGGGGCTGCCTGAGCGGGTCCTGACCAGGGTGACGCGCGAGGAAATCGACAAGTATTACCACGGCGCCGCTGAAGTGCGCGACGAGGAGGAAGGCGAGTGAGCCGGCTGCCGCTTGCGCCCACGAAGGGCAATCTCCTTGCGGTCAAGGACGAGCTGGGCTTGGCCAGTGAGGCCTATGAGCTCATGGAACGAAAGCGCGACGTGCTGGTCAACGAGCTTATGCGTTATGCCGACAGGCTGCGCGAGGTCGAGCGGGAGTTCTATGCCAGGTTCGGCAGGGGCATTACGGCCTTCCGTACGGCGCGGGCGCTTTTGGGGGCCTCCCGGATGCGGCAGGCGCTTTCCTTCCCTGTGGTGGAAAACGAGTTCAGCATCCTCGACCGCAGCGTGATGGGGGTTCATATAATCGAGCTTTCGATAACGAAGACCGCCGACGAGCCGATGCCTGGCCCGGCCGAAAGCGTGCCGGAGTTCGAGGAGGCCGGCGAACACCTCCACAAGGCGCTCGAAGTTCTCGGTGAGTACGTCACGCGGATGGGCTCGGTGTGGCGCCTTGCCACGGAGGTGAAAAAGACCCAGCGGCGTCTCAACGCCCTTGAGAATATCTTCATCCCCCAGTACCGGGAGACGGCGCATTTTATCCAGGGGGTTCTCGAGGAAAACGAGCGGGAGGAATTTTTCAGGCAGAAGAGGGTCAAGAGCAAGCTGGCCCGCGGGGGGTAGGATGGTTCCGCCTCGCCGCCGGAACGGCCAAAGGTGTGCAAGATGCTCAAACGAATTCTCTACGTGGTAAATACGACCAAGGAGGCCCTGGAGGCGGCGACCTTCGTTGCCGAAATGGCCGTCATCGCGGACGCGCAGATAATCGCGTTCGGCGTGGTCGATACCTCCGCCGCGCAGCGCCTTATGCGCGCCACCGGCGAGGCCGAGGCTGAGATAGTCGTAAGGCTCGAGGAAGACACGTGGCACTACCTCTACGACGTCGAGGATACCTGCAAGGGCGTCGGCGCGAAAATCGTCCTGCAGCAGGACGAGGGCTTCCCCGACGCGAGGATCGCATCCGCTGCCAGGAAGTTCAAGGCGGACCTCGTCGTCCTGCCGCGCACCAGGCGCACCGGCGCCGCACAGTCGCGCCTGGAGAAATCAATAATGTCGCTCATTGAGCGTTTGGAATGTCCGGTCCTGGTCGTATGAGCCCAGTTGGAAGGATGTCGCCGTGAAGCTGAGTGAGAGTCTTGCCGAAAACGCCGTGGAAGTTCAGACCCGTGCGTCCACGAAACAGGAAGCCCTTGCACAACTCGTCGCGCTCGTCGAGAGGACGGACGGCTTCGCGGACGCCGACAGCCTGCTTGCGGAAATAAGCGAGCGTGAGGAGCTCGGGTCGACAGGGATAGGAAAAAGTGTGGCCATTCCCCACGTCCATCTCGAAAACGTCCACGAGATGCACGTTGCGATGATGACTTCGTCCTCAGGGATCGATTTCGACGCCATTGACGATGAACCCTGCCGGATTTTCATAATGGTCGTCGCACCCGACAGCGACCGGGAACAGTACCTCACGCTCCTGGCCGAGATTTCGCGGCTCTTCCGCAACGAGGATGTGCGCAGTGAGGTCCTCGCCGCGCAGAGCGTCCCAGAGCTCATCGAGGTGCTCCGCAAGTCTGAAACGCCGTAGCCCACATGCCCTTGGGCACGACCCACTGGAAATCGCCGCCTCTTTCAGTATCATCACAAGCTACCGTTCACGGGCGAGGCGTGCCGCGCCCCTACGGCTATGTGCCACTGGTGGTTCGGTAGGGGCACGATTTATCGCGCCCACGGCAACCTATATTCGTCAATTGCGGGCGCAATGAATTGCGCCCCTTGGATGATATGTGTGCCACGGCGGGTCTTGCCCCGCCGTGCAGTTTCGTAGGGTGGGCTTCAGCCCACCTTACATGGTTTCCATAATTATTCCGCGTGGGCTAAAGCCCACCCTACATTAGTGTTTATTAATAGGTAGGGCGGACATTCTTGTCTGCCATTGTTTATTCCGTGTGTGGCAAGCCGCACTCTGCACGGCTGACGTTTCGAGGGCGCGATGAATCGCGCCCCTACAATGCAATGTGGCACTGGTGGCTTGTCCACCGGTGGTAATGGAATAAGGAGAAGAAATGACCAAGAAGACCGGCAAACCCAATGTCACCATCGTCGGCGGGGGGATGATCACCCGAATCCAGGTACTCCCGTCCATTTATCAGCTGCAGCGCGTCGGCGTCATCAGCGACATCTCCATAACGGCGCTTAACGCCGCGCCTCTGAAGGTCCTGGCCGAGGACGAAATGCTCTGTAAAGGCTTTGCGGGGCAGAGATTCACCCCTTACCCGGACTTTCGCAAGGTAGCCCCTGACGAGAACTTCCCGGAGCTCTTCAAGGACGTCGTCTCGGCGATGGAGCCGCGAAACATCGTCGTCACGGCGGTTCCCGACCATCTCCATTACCCGATGATAAAGTTCGCCCTCGAACAGGACCAGCACGTCCTCACCGTCAAGCCGCTCGTGCTTTCGTACGCGCAGGCCGTCGAGATAGAAAAGCTGGCCTGGGAGCGCGGCCTTTTCGTGGGAGTCGAGTATCACAAGCGCTTCGACGACAGGAGCCTTATGGCGCGCAAGGCCTACCGCGCGGGCCGCTTCGGCGAGTTTCGCCTCGGCACGGCGCGCCTGCACGAGTGCTGGTACTACAGGCATTCGAACTTCCAGAACTGGATGACCTGCGAAAACTCCGACTCGTTTTCCTACATCGGCTGCCACTACACGGACCTGGTCTCGTTCATCACGGGGCTTATGCCGCACCGCGTGTCGGTTGCGGGAATCGCGGAGAAATACCCCAACGGCAAGAAGGGCTTCCTCTGGACCGACGCACGCGTGACCTGGGGAAACGGCGCTATTATGAATGTCCAGAACTCGCTTTCCTATCCCGACGATGCGCCCACCGGCAACGACCAGGGAATGACGATGTACTGCCAGGGTGACGATATCGGTGCAATGATCTTCCACGACGACAAGTACAGGGGCGTGAAGCATTCGTATATTTCGAAGGGCGAAGGCGCAGGCGAGACGATTTTCGCCGAGCCGAGCCCCGATTACTTCAAGATGATTCCCACGGTGGGCGGGGGCCTGGCGCCGGTTGGCTACGGGTACCGCTCCATCGCCACGATAATCCGCGCGGCCTGCGGCATTGAGGAAAAGACCGCCGGGATAACCGGGGAAAAGGCCCTCGCAGCGAGGCGCACGCTCATCAAGGAGATAGACGACGAAGGCCTCATTGCCACGCCGGCGAACTCAGCCTACAATGAGCTGGTTATGGAGGCTGGCCGGCTGTCGATTTTGAACGACGGCCGGGAAGTCGAGATCGAATACGGCGAGAACGCAGGGGTGAAGTTCCGCGAGTATGGGAGGTAGAAAGCACGGCGGGGGGCCGAAGCGTGGGGTGGGTCGTGGGCGTGGACGTAGGGGCAGGACTTGCCCTGCCCGCTAACGAGGGCGCAGCAAGCAGCGCCCCTACGGTGGTGGGCAAGCCACCAGTGGCACACGACGAATGAGGGAGATGCGGCGATGGGATTGAAGATTTTGACGCTTGTGATGCTGTACGGCAATTTCACGACTATGGGCGTCGTCGCAGAGCTGCCGAAGGGGATGAGCGCCGATGACGTCAGCGAGGTCAAGGCGTACCTCGTTTCGGGTGAAACGCGAAAGCCCGTGCATAACCTGGCGCGCGTCGGCGGCACGGACCTCTTTGCCGGATCGCTCTTCTGGCTGGAGCCCGGCACCGAGTACACCGTCGAGGTGGAGTTCTGCGACCGCTCTGGCAAGCTCGTCGCAAAGGAGAGGGCGAAGGGGAGGACGCGGTCGGATCCGGTCATCCCGGACACGCCGAAATCCCTCTACGTGTCGCCGTCCGGCAGCGACGAGAACCCCGGGAGTATCGATAAGCCGCTCAAGACGCTCAACGCGGCCTTTGCGAAGCTAACGCCCGGCACAACGCTTTTCGTCCGGGAGGGCATCTACTACGAAGGCGCCCTCATCCCGCCGAAGGCCGCCGCGGGAGAGGGCCCCATTGTCATAAGGAATTATAACGGCGAGAGAGTCACAATCGACGGCGCCGCACCGGACCTCATCGACGCGAAGTGGTCCACCGCCGACGGTAGGATCTACACGACGCCATTTGCTGGCAAGACCTGGAACGTGACCGCTCAGGACAAAAAGACCGGCAAGTATTACCGCCTCTTTCCGCTCGAGACCAAAAGCGAAATCGACACCGGCAAGAGCGACGGCAAGACCTTCAAGCAGCTCGGTTTCACCGGCGCATACCACTGCGACGGCAAGAATATCCACATCGTCACGCCCGGTGGTGACATCTCGAACTACAAGGTGTTCGTCTCCCGTTTTACCGAGGCGGTCACACTTTCCGACAGGGGGCATATCACGTTCGACGGTCTTGAGTTTGGCCACTTCGGCCGGGGTGACTGGGGCACGGCGATACTGATGGAGGATTCGTCGGAGAACCTTGTCCAGAACTGCCGGTTCTTCTATTGCAATACCGGCGTCTGGGTGCAATGGACCAGCTCCAACAACACCGTCCAGGACTGCCTCTTCGTCGACGACTTGGCACACTGGCATTTCACCTATGCGAAAAATCCCGCCGGCTACAACTACCACGAGCAGATTGAAACCGGCGCGGTCTATACCGGCGGGCGCTATACGGGCAGGGGCCTGGTGGTGAGGCGCAACCGGATGGAGGGCCTGTTCGACGGGGCGCATCTCGGGCCGTGGGTGGAGGTGAACTCCCGCACGAGCGAGACGGACTTTTCGTATAATACCGTCATCGACGTCGCCGACGACTTTGTCGAGACCGACGGCTACAGCCGCAACGTCCGCATCATAGGCAACGTGATGGACAGGTCGCTTTCCGGGATATCCCTTGCGCAAGCCCTCGACGGGCCGACGTTCATCCTCTATAACGTCAACGCCAACTGCGGCGTCTGCGCCGCCACCACGAACCCCAGCGACTACCACTACGAGGGCTACCCTGTCAAGACCAACGGCGGCCCGCATCCAGATATTGGCTCCGGGCCGGTTTTCTTCTATCACAACACTTCTTACACCACCGACCCCGACAGCCGCGCGTTCCTGGTAAAGGGAGCCAAGTGGCGCATCTTCGTCCTGCGAAACAACATCTGGTGCGGCAAGGCCGCTGGCTTTGTCTGCTGGCGACGGTCTCTTTCGCTGATGGACTGGGACTGGGACGACCTGTACCACGAGGCCGGGGCGTTTATGGATGTCGGGAAGGGGAGGAGCACATACAACACCATCCGAGACGCGCAGGCAAGGCTGGATGTCCTCAAGCACGGCATCTCGGCCGACCCGAAATTCGTCGACGCCGACGGCGGGAACTACCACCTCCGCCCGACGAGCCCCTGCATAGACGCCGGCGTCGTCGTTCCCGGAATAAACGACACCCGCTACAACGGCAAGGCCCCCGACATAGGCGCCCTCGAAGCGAAGTAGGAGGGCTTCGCCCCCTTCCTGCTATGGGGGGGTCTTCGACCCCTTTCTGCTATGGGGGCCACGGACGTTGTCCGTGGCAATCAACTGACCTTCCGCGAGCGAGGCAATGCCTCGCCCCTACGGCTATGTGCCACTGGTGGTTCGGTAGAGGCGCGATTTATCGCGCCCACGAAAGGTCAGGTGAATTCCGCGACCGGCATTTACGGGCCGGTCGCCTTCAGGCGGTTGCTTGCTCGTAGGCGTTTGTCACCTCTATTATCGACACGCCCGTTTCGAGGTTGACGGCCTTCACCGCCAGCGAGATGCGGTTGTCGGCGTCAAGGGCTTCCCAGAGGTCTTGAGCGATCTCGCCGGGCGTTCCCGCCAGCGGCAGGAGATACGGCTCGCCTTCGAAGGAGGGCAGCGGCGCGCCGTCGCCCGTGTAGGTCGTTATGGTGTAGCCGGCGCCCGTCGGCAGCGCCTCGTACTGGAAGGTATTCCTGACGCAGGCGTCGGCGAAGGGGGATTTCTTGAGGACCGAGAGGTAGGTATTGACCGTGCCGTCTTCGATGATCGATATTCCTGAGATTCTCGGCGTGAAGTTCGGTGCGTCCGGTTCGTACTCCCTCGTCTCGAGCGCCCCGGCGAAGGTTACGCCGCCGGCTAAGGCGTCATAGATGGTATCGGTCTGGTTCCCGTTCGTCACGATGCAGGTCCCTTCGAACTCGCTCATCGCGTTGTAGATGATGAGGCTCGGGTCCTCGACCTTCGAAGCGTCGGCGGGTTCGGTGCGCAGGGTCGGCCCGTCGGCCACGAATACGCGGTTTCGGCTGTTGGCGCTGCGGCCCATTATCCAGTAGACCTGCACGAGATGCCTACCGTCCTCATCAAGGCCGATGACAAGGCCCCTTCCCGGATAGGCGTTTCCCCTCAGCGCTTCGAGATTCTTCTCGGCTTTCTTCATCGTGCCCCTTTTCTCCTCCAGGATTTCCCATATGGCGGTGTTTACGTCGCCGGCCTTTTCGCGCTTGCCGTCTGTTTTTCGAGGTATTCAAACCACGCTTCGAGGCCCTTGCCCGTTGTGCACGAGAGCGCGATGACTTCCACGGCGCCGTTTAGCTTGCGGGAGTCGCCCGCCGCCCGGTTGACGGAGTACTCGGTATACGGCAGGAGGTCGATCTTGTTTATGACGACGGCGGCGGCGCGGACGAAAAGCGCCGGGTACTTCGCCGGTTTCTCGTCGCCTTCGGGGACCGAGACCATCGCAACCTTGACGGTTTCCCCCAGGTCCACGCTTGAGGGGCACACGAGGTTCCCGACGTTTTCGATAAAAAGGATATCGACCTTGGAAAGGTTCATCTTCGCGGCGGCCTCGGCTACCTGGGCGGCGTTCAAGTGGCAGGCGCCTCCAGTTTCTATTTGCACCGCGTCGACGCCTGCGGCGGCGATCCTCGCGGAATCGAAGGCGGTTTTCACGTCTCCCTCGATGACAGCCATCCTGCGGCCGAAGTGTTTGGCCGTCTGCTCCAACAGGGATGTCTTCCCGCATCCGGGCGATCCTATCAGGTTCGCGACAAAAAGCCCCTGCCCGGCGAAGGTGCGGCGGTTCTTTTCGGCGATCGAAGCGTTCTTGTCCGCGACCTTGAGCACAGCATCCTGTGATTTTCCATCCGCCGTCATTTGCGCTCCTTGCCGTTTTCTATCTGTTTTATTGTAATGTCCATCCCCGAGATGATCTCGCGGTCGAATCCCCCGCACGAGGGGCACCCTTCGAGAAGTTCAAATGTCTGATACTCCTTCCCGCAGGAGCACTTGAGTACTGCGGGGACCTCTTCGACGACGATTTCGGGCTTTCCCAGGCCGGCCTCCCCGGCCATCTCTCCGAGGCAAAAGTCGAGGGCGTCCACCGACACGCCCGCCAGCGCCCCTACCTCCACGCGCATAAAGTCAATCTTGGCATCTCCGGTGTGCTCGGCGGCCGCCCGGCAGATGCTGCGTGCTATCGTGAACTCGTGCACTCGTACCACCTCGCAGAGTACTCAAGCCCCCCGGTAGGCCTCCCCACGTACGCCTCCGGGGCGGAATGCCTACTTTTTTGCCGCCGTGGCCTCGGCCAGGAAGTGGTCAATCTCGGCGGCCGCGGCGTATCCTTCACCGACGGCCTGCGCTGCCGTGGTGCCGCCGTTTACGATGTCGCCTCCGGCGAAGATGCCCTCACGGCTTGTTGCGGCGCTGTTTGCGGCCGTCTTGACGAGGCCGCGCGCGCTTATGTCGACTCCGTCCAGGACCGAGGCCAGGCTCGCCGGCACCGTTTGGCCGATGGCCTCGATGACGAGGTCGGCCTCCATCACCCACTCGCTGCCGTCGATTATCTCCGGACGGCGCCTGCCGCTTTCGTCCGGCTCGCCCAGTCGCGTCCTGGCGACGCTTAGCCCCTTGAGGCGCCCCGCCTTGTCGGTTACGTAGTCGAGAGGCTGCGTCAGGATGAGGAAGTTGACGCCTGTGTTCAAAGCCTCATCACGTTCGGCGGGCCATGCAGGCATCTCGACAAACGACCGGCGGTAGACGATGTAGACGTCCTGCGCTCCAAGGCGCCTGGCTGTCACGGCGGCGTCGGTGGCCGTGTTGCCGCCGCCGATTACCGCGACTGTGCCGGAGATGTCCGGCCAGGCCTTGTCCTTGGCTTTCTTCAGGAACTCCAGTGCGCCTACGACGCCCGAAGCCGGTCGGACGGCCCCTGGAAGCGCCACGCCGCGTGAGAGTCCCATTGCCAGGAAGACCGCGTCGAAACCGTCCGAGAGCACGGCATCGAGATTGTAGCTTTCATCCACGGCTTTGCCTATGCGCCAGTGGAGGCGGTCTTCGCGAACGTCCCCGACGAGCGCGGAGATTTCGGCCGCGACGGCCTCACGGGGCAGCCTCTTTGCAGGTATCGTGGCGCCTGCAGTGCCCGCCGCGGTGCCGACGACGTCGATGATCGTCACTTCCAAACCTTTCTCAAGGAGGCCGATTGCGCATCCAAGCCCCGCAGGTCCGGCGCCCACGACGGCCACGTGGCCACCTGACTTTTCTTGCGGCACGTCCACAGTTGCCCACCCCTCGGCGCGGGCCCTCTCACAGACGTATTTCTGGATGAGCCTGATGGGGACGGGCGCCCCTTTCAGGTAGCGCTGAATACATTTGCCCTCGCAAAGGACCTCTGCTGGACAGACAAGCGAGCAGATCTCCGGCAGGGGGTTGGTCCTTCTCAGGATGCGGTAGGCATCCTCGTCCCTGCCGTCTGCGACCGCTCTTACGAAACCCGGCACATCGACGTTCGCAGGGCACCCGGCGACGCAGGTAGGCTCCACGCATTCCCGGCAGACTTCGGCCGCGCGCCGCACCTCTTCGGGGTCGCGCATCCGGCCTTCGAGGTAGATGGGGCCATAGACCTCGCCGTCCCTGACCACGCAGCCGGTGCGGCCGCCGTCGCGCATAATCTGGGTGCAGGACGAGCAGGTGATGCAGACTCCCAGGGGGTCCAGCCGGCCCTTCTCAACAAGGTCCTTGGCGAAGTTCGGCTGCGCGAAGGCGTTCCTGCCGAACCCGATGAACGTAGCGCCGCCGGAAGCAAGCGTCGCCGCAGCGAAGTTGGGCGCAAATTGCCTCAGCCACGTGTAGCCGGTTGCCACTATGGGAAAGCCGGGGTTGTCCTCCTGCATCTGGCGGACTATCGACGCAATGCGCGAGACACCTTCGAGCGGGTGCTCGTCGGGAAGGTAGCCGCCGACAACGGGGTCGTCGTAGGGTCTGCCGTAATGTGGATTATAGTACGGATTTGCGATGGAGATATTGGCTATTGAAATCCCCTCGTTTCTGAGGCTCTTTATGAGGGCCTTCGGCTCGGCGAGATCCGGCACCGCGAAGTCGTTTTTGTCGACGCCGAAGCCGTAGGGGTATGGGATGGCATCGTAGGCGTTCATCCTGAGGCCCACCAGGAGCCCCGGAACCTCGTCGAGGATGCGCCGCGCCACGGTCCTGACGAAGCGCGTGCGGTTTTCGAAGCTGCCTCCGAAGCGGCTGTCTTCCCTGGTGAACGACGCATGGAGCTCGGCGACGAGGTACCTGTGGCAGGACTTGATGTCGATGCCGTCAAAGCCAGCGCGTTTGGCGAGCTTGGCCGCCGCTACGAAGTGGTCGATGAGGCGCTCGAGGTCGTCGTCGCTTATCAGCGGATAATCGGCGGGCAGGTTATGCTGCTGGTCGAGAACCTTGCTGTGGTGCGCGATTATGGGTGCGGGCGTGCCTTTCGGCTTCGAGTAGCGGCCCGAATGGGTCAGCTGCAGGATTATAACCGGCCGGTGGGATTGGCCCATCGACTCGGCTGCAGAAAGGCGTGTCTGCTCGGCAAGGCGGGCGAACCCGTCGTAGTTCTTTTCGCACAGGTAAAGCTGCCTCGGGTTGGCGCGCCCCTCAGGGACGACCGCCGTCGCCTCGAACCACAAAAGCCCCGCACCGCCGCCGGCAAAGCGCCTGTAACGGCGGAACGTCAGCTCCCCCGGTGCGCCTTCCCTCGTCCCGTCGCAGCCTTCCATCGGATGGATGGCCATTGCGTTGGGCGCCGTGAGGTTGCCGACGGAGACCGGCTTCAAAAGCGGCGATATGTCTTCCTGCGCCTTGAGGCCGGTTTCCAGGCGCTCTGCATCCTCGAGGATTTCTGCCAGTGTGTGGTAGTGAAAGCGCTCGTGTTGTGCCATTTGAGACTCGCTTGCAAGGGGATAGAAAACGCGGACAATATGTCTATAAACAGGTGATTTTACAGATGCAGGCCGCCCTCGTCAATCCGCAGCCGGTTGAAAAAGGCGATGGAACAATTCAACGCGCATTGGCGTCATAATTCCGGGGGAAGACGAGGGAGGCGCTCGGGGTTCTGGGATTCGCAGGATTATGTGCGCAATTCCTGTGAATATTGAGGGGTTCCTCTCACGGAACCCCTGGAATACTGCGCGGGAGAAATGTGTTCTTTGTTTTGGAGTGATTACCCGGTCCCATTCGGATGGGGGGAAAGATGCTTAGCCGACATTGATGGCGGTCATTTGTCTGTCTTGCGCGTGGAATTACCGTTATGGCGGCGCTCGCGGCGGCGGTCGTGGTTCTCCAGGCGGCGGCCTGCGGGCAAGAGGTGCCTCGGCCACGAGTGCCCCAGGCGATGCCTGCCGGCGTCGCTCTGGCGGCGGACGGTCTCATGCCGGTCGGCGGGCAGTGCCCGGCGGGAGTTTCCCGGGCGGCCGGGAAACCCACACCGCAGGAGAGGCGCCGAGCGGTCGATATGCTTGACCTGTCGCCTGCGGTTTTCGTGAAAAATGACGGGCAGTGGGACGAGCATATCCGCTACGGCTTTCACGGCAGGGGCGTAAACGTCCTTTTCACCGATTCCGGTCCGGTGTTTCAGCTTACAAAGCGCGAGGGGGAAGGAGAGGATGCCTCCTTCAAGCAGGCTGTTTTCTCCGCGCATTTCGTCGGCGCAAAGGCGGTAAGCCCTGAGGGGCTCGAGCGCTCCGGGACGAAGAAGAACTTCTTTTTGGGCAACGATCCGGCCAAGTGGCAAAAGAACGTGCCCACCTTCAAGAAGATGGCCTACCGAGGGCTCTACGACGGGGTGGACCTGTATGCCTGGGGGAGGCGGTCGGGGCTCAAATACGAGTTTCACATTGCGCCGGGGGCGTCGTGGAAACAGATTGCGGTGAGGTACGAGGGGGCAAAGGGCCTGTGGGTGGATGATGCGGGAGCGCTTCACGTCCCGACGGCGGTGGGTGAGATGGTTGACGAGGCGCCGCTTGTCTACCAGGAGGCACCTTCCGGGCGCGTTGAGGTTGCCGCGCATTTCCGGCTGGTTGACGAGGACTGCTTCGGCTTTGACATCACGGGTTCGGTTGACCCCTTGCTGCCGCTCGTTATCGACCCGACACTCGTCTCGGCTATATTCTTCGGCGGGACGTTCAACGACGAGATGCATGACCTGGCTGTTGATCCCTCCGGGAACGTCTGGGTTACGGGGTATACCTGTTCCGTAGATTTCCCGACGCCGGGCGGGTTCGACACCACTTACGGTGGGTACGGCGACGCCTTCGTGGCGAAGATATCGCCTGCGGGGGAGCTTGTCTGGGCCAGTTACCTGAGCGGGAACAGTTGGCAAGGGGACGACTACGGTTATGCGATTGCCGTTGACCCTTCCGGCAACGTCTGGGTTACAGGGATTACCTGGTGCACTGATTTCCCGACACCTGGCGGCTTCGACACAACTCACAGCGACCTGGATTGGGACGTCTTCATCGTGAAGATAACGCCCTCCGGCGAGCTTGCCTGGGGCAGTTACCTGGGAGGGGAGGAGAACGACTACGGCTGGGGCATCGCGGTCGATGAGGCCGGCAACGTCTTTGTGACGGGGATGACGGCTTCACCGGATTTCCCTGTTTCCGACCCATTGGGCAAGCGCCCCTGTAATCTGCCTGGTACGTTCGATGAAGATGTGTTCCTTGTCAAGATAAGGCCGTATGGAGTGCTTGAATGGGCCTGCTGTTACGGTGGCGAAACGACATTGGACTACTGGTCTAAAGACGTGGGATCCAGCCTGGCGCTTGATTCTTTTGGAAACATCTGGCTGACGGGCTACACCCGTTCGTCCGACTTTCCCACGCCCGGCGGCTTTGACACCACTCTCGGAGATGACCTTGACGCCTTCGTGGCGAAGGTGTCGCCGTCGGGCGAGCTTGCCTGGGCAAGCTACCTCGGAGGGAGCACCAGTGCATGTCCTGAGTTGTCGGCAAATGACTATGGGACTGGCATTGCCGTAGACGCCGCCGGGAACGCCTGGGTGACGGGTTACACGTACTCCGTCGATTTCCCGACGCCTGGCGGTTTTGACACCACTCTCGGCGGCGAGGAGGACGCCTTCGTTGCGAAGATATCGGCTGCGGGCGAACTTGCCTGGGCAAGCTACCTCGGCGGCGAGCACTCGGGAGGGGTCGGCAGGGAAGGCGGCTATGACATCGCGGTCGACTGCTACGGAAACGTCTGGGTAGCGGGTGGGACGAACTGTGACGACTTTCCCACGGCGGGTGGTCTCGAGACAGGCTGGTATGGCGGTAAGATAGACTGCTTTGTGGCGAAGCTAACGCAATCCGGCGAGCTTGAATGGACAGGTTGCTTCGGCGGCAGCAAGGATGAGGCGGCGGTGGCGGTCGGAATCGCCGGAGGGCCTTCAAACGCCGGCATATGGGTGGCCGGAGACACCTACTCCGCGGATTTTCCCGGTCGCGACGTTGTGGAAAACAGTTGCTCGCCCTTTGTGGTCAGCATCGAGCTTGGTCCGCCCGTCATCACCACGGAGACTCTCGCACGGGGGTACGTGGGGGATGCGTACTCCGATACGCTCAAGGCCGTCATAGACTATTGTCCGGGGACGTGGATGGTTATCTCCGGCAGCCTGCCGGACGGCCTTTCCCTTGATCCGGCCACGGGGGAGATACACGGCGTCCCGACGGCCGAGGGGACGTCGGTATTCACCGCGCAGGTGGCCGATTCCCACGCCCCGCCGCAGACGGACGCCAAGGAGCTCTCGATAAGGACGGTCATAGAGTCCGGCGGCCCGGTGATATCGTCGGCTGCGACCGTGCCGAGCTTCGTCAGGGAGGGCATTGACCTGTCGGTCTCTCTGACGGCGACGGCGGACGACACGGCTACCGGGGACTCGACGGTAGTAGCGGCGGAACACTTCACGGGCCCCGACGTGGAGCCCGGGACGGGGACCTCGATGCAGGCTGCCGACGGGGCGTTTGACACGAGCTTGGAGGGGCTCGTGGGGACGGTTGACACGTCGGCGTGGTGTGCGGGTCTCGTCTACACGGTGGGTGTGCGCGCGAAGGACGCCTACGGGTACTGGGGCCCGGTGACGGTGGTGGAGGTTCCGGCGGTTGACGGGACACCTCCCGGCGCCGTAACGGACCTTGCCGCGACGGCCCTGCCCACGATGGAAAAACTCGCCGCGACGGTGGCGGATTGCTCGGGCAGCCTGTCCTCGGCGGGCGTGTCCAACCTTCTCGACGGCGACAGCCGCACGTTCTGGCAGACCGCGGGCACCGAGTTTCCGGAGACCGAGTACCTGGTACTGGACGCCGGTTGTGTGATGAAGCTGGCGGGTGTGAGCCTGGCGGCCGGAAGGCTGCGGCCCCTGTTCCCGAGCAGTTTCCGGATAGAGGTTTCCGAGGGCGGCGGGGGCTGGACGCGCGTTGCCTCGGCGGAGAGGTTCAGGGCCGGCGCGAAGGCGTACTTCTGGCAGTTCGACCCCGTCGAGGCGAGGTACGTGAAGGTTTCCGGCCCGGGGATGAGGCTGGCGCGCGACAAGAGATACTACTGGCAGATGGGGGAGGCGGCGCTGTACGAGTCGATCAGTTCGCGCGTCGGTCTCTCCTGGAGCGCCCCCGGTGACGACGCCTATGCAGGCGGACCTGCCTCACAATACGACCTGAGATACAGCCTGAGCCCGATAAGCGCGTCGAACTTCGATGCGTGCGCGAGGGATTCCAGCGTCGCTGCGCCCGGCCCCACGGGCACGCCGGAGGAGACGGTGGTGGCGGTTGGGGACCAGGTGATCACGGCGTACCTCGCGCTGAAAACCGGCGACGAGGTGCCCAACTGGTCGGATATTTCCAACGTGCTGGAGGTTCCCTGCTGCATAGGCGGTTTTATCCCCGCGCTGCCGGTGGACGGTTCGACGCAGTATGCCCGCATCAGGCCGAGGTTCGAGTTTTACAAGGGCGCTGACATAAGGTCCGTGCGTATCGTTTTTTCGAGCTCTGAGGGGTTTGTCTCCAGGCCGACGGCCAGGCCCGACGGGCAGGTCGACAGGACGTTGAAGTTCCCCATAGGGCCGATGTACAACCGCTGGCAGCCGAAGAGGGGGCCGTGGAAAAGGCTCAAGAAAATGGTTTGCAGCGAGAATGTGCTCTGGTGGCGTCTCGAGGGGAAGTCCCGTGTGCTCGGGACGGTATTCGGGCCGGCAAGGTACCTGTACTTTGAATGCGGGGAGGTCGGGGACCTTACTGTCAGCCCCTCGCACGTTCTCGGCGCCGATGAAGCGGTGTGGCCGGATGCGGGGTGCCCGCCGGAATTCTCCTGGAGAGATGACACCCAGTGGCTCAAATACTTTTTCGTGGACGTTTCCACGCTGGAGACCATCCCCCTTAAGGATGCCAGGCACACGACGACGCTGAGCGGGAGGGGCATACTGCGGAGCCCCTGCACCGCCACGGCCGCCGAGTGGAAGAGGGTGCGGCGGTTGGCGTCGACAGCCGGGGGGAGGCTCTACTGGCGCGTTCGCGTGCTGGACGAGGACCGGGCGCTCACCTACGCCGGCCAGGTAAAGGTGCTGGTAGTGGACGGCGGCACGTGGAGCGTCAGCAGCCCCGAGCACGACCCGGCAACCGGGCTGCCGGTTTTCACCTGGGAGCATTACGGCGAGGGGATATGCAGATTTGCGCTGGAGTTCAGCGCTGACGAGGCGTTTGAACCCTCGCCCCGGCACACTCTGGTCATCCCGTCACGCCGAACGGCCGGGACGTCCTACACCCTTGTATCGGGCGAACTGAAGGCCGTCAAGCGCCTCGCCGCACGAAGCGGCACCCCCACTCTCTACTACCGCGTCCGCGGCGAAGATGCCGACGGCACGTTTATCACCCACAGCCCGTCGGAGACTTGGGACATCCCGTAGGAGGAGGGGCTTCGCCCCCTTTTCGCTACGGGGGCACGGACGTTGTCCGTGGCAATCCTCTGGCCTCCCGCGGGCGAGGCGTGCCTCGCCCCTACCGGTGATACGTGTGCCACGGCGGGTCTTGCTCGCCGTGCTTCCTTCTCTGCGCAATCTGCGCAATCTGCGGAAAATTCTATCTATAACAATGTGGCACTGGTGGCTGTGTAGGGTGGGCTTCAGCCCACGCGGCTGACCTTTCGCCCCTACTTGATACCCGGATTGCTTCCATCTGCTGGAGTCTAAGAGGCGAAGAATCCGCCTGCCTTGCGGATGGCGTCGCCGCCGGCGGCCATAAAGACCTGGTCGTCCACGCGGAACTTCTGGTTGCCGCGCGGGAAGATGAACTCGTCGGTGGTCTCGCGGAATATGCCCGCTATTACGCAGTCGCCGGGGAAGCCCTTCATCTGCGTGAGTTGGGCGACGCTCTTGTCGGCGGCCCGGGAGCCGTCGGTTACACGGAGTATGACGATGTTGGCCTTGCCGTTGCCGAAGGTGGCGACGTGCTGGAGGTTGGGCCTTTCGATCTCGAGGACGAGCTGGCTGAGAAAGGCGTCGACGATGGCCATAGTCTTGGTGACGCCGGCAAGGTCGAAGGCTGGCTTGCTCTGGCTCTTGAGTATCCGGGAGAAGATGCGCGGCACTTCGTAGCGCCTCGCCAGAAGCGAGAAGGCAAGGTTGTCACCGTCATGGCGCAATGCCGCTACGGCCACGTCGGCCTTTCTTATGCCGGCCTCCTCCAGCACTTCCGGATCGGTCGCGCTGCCGTTCACGGCGACGACCCCGGTGTTTGCCGTAAGGTCCTCGCAGACGCGCTTGTCGGACTCAACCACGACGACGTCGTGCTTGTTGCGCGCGAGCTCAGCCGCAAGTCCCCCGCCTATCATCCCGGCGCCGCCTATGATAATGAACATCTCGCGCTCCTTGCCTGTCCGCATTTTGGCCCGCACGCACAAAGCGCCGGGGAAAACAATCCGCTACGTCCATGCCCGCCTGTTGAACAGCAGCAGTACGGGCAATATCTCGAGACGCCCTGCAAGCATCCCGAGAATGTACGTTACCTTCACAACCGGGTGCAGGCGTATAAGGTCCGCTGCTGAAATGTAGCAAGGGCCGATGTTGGAAACCGCCGACACCATCCCGGAAATCGATTCGTACGCCGTGTGCGTGGAAAACGCTGCTGTGACTATCCCGCCAGCGGCGATAAGCGCCAGCCACGCGAAGAAAAGCCCGGCGGTCCTGCGAACCTCTCCGGCGTGGACGAGCTCGCCGTCGGTCCGCAGCACGCGGACGGCCCACCGGGGCCTGACCGCCTGGCCGACTTCGGCGGCCAGGGCCTTGGCCAGGAGCTGGATCCTGAAGACCTTTATCCCTCCGCTCGTCGACCCGACGCACCCGCCGACTATCATCAACAAGAGAAGCACCTGCTTTGAAATCCCGAAGAAATACCCCTGTGCCGAGATGTCCTTCGTCCTGAACCCGGTCGTGGTCAGGACCGCGACCGCCTGGAAAAGACAGGCCCTGAATTTTTCCTCGAACTCGGCCGCGCTCGTCACGCCAGTGTGCCGCATTACGTCGAACGCCACCAGTGCCGTGCCCCCGGCCACAATCGCCCACCACAGCCGTATCTCGCCCGTATTCCAGAGGGCGTTTATGCGGCCCCTCAGGAGGCGGTAATGAACCACGAAGCTTATGCCGCCGGCCAGCATTCCCGCAATGATGATGTACTCGATGGCCCTGTAATGGGGGAACTCGGAGACGTGCGACGCAAAGTAGCCGATGCTTTCGTCGTAAGGGGCAAAGCCGCCGGTGGAGACCGACGTGAACGCGAGGTTCAGGCTGTCGAAGAGGGGCACGCCGGAGATATGAAGCGCCACGGCGAGCACGACGGTGAAGCTGACATAGATAAGCCACAGGATCTTCACGGTGTTGAAAATCCCCGGCCGGGGGCGCTTTGAGAACACCTTGTGGCCCTCCGCACCGTAGAGCGTGTGCGCAGAACCGGCTGAAAACAGCACCAGGATGAAAAACGAGAGTATTCCAAGTCCCCCAAGCCACTGGGTGAGACTTCGCCAGAAGAGAAGGCTCGGCGGGAAAAAATCGAGCCCCTGGAACATCGTTATGCCCGTCGTGGTGAAACCCGCCATCGCCTCGAAGTAGGCGTCGAGGTACGAAATGTGGAACGGGTCGAGGACGCTGCCGACCCTTGCCTCGACGATGACCGGGCCCAGCCGGCTCATCCAGAAGGGCATCGCTCCAACCGCCGAGACCGCAAGCCAGCCGAGCGCGCAGACCAGCATCGACTGCGAAGCGGAAAGGGAGCCCTTGCGGAACGTGAAGTTCAGGATGGACCCTATCACAAGACAGATAAGCGCGGGCACGAGGTATGCGTCGGCGGATGTCTCCCTGACGGCGCCCCCGGCGGTGAAAACGAGAACGATCACGGGCAGGAGCATTATGGCCGAAAAGACCATAAGCAGCGTACCGACGTATCCGAAAACCGGTGCAAGGTGATTGAAGCGGTTTCTCATCAAGTGTTTTCCCTGCGAAGGCACAAGGCGACGACGTCCGCCGCCGGTGCCGAATCCGGTCGGCGCAGCGCGGCGGCTCGACACCTATGCGGCGGGACCGGGCCGTCCGTAGATGCGCACCTGCCCCGCAGTCGCAACGTTTCCATCCCCCTCAATAGTAAGTATACACGGTAAGTGCAAATTCCTCGCCCGCGGGCGTGTTTGCCGGGCCCGAACGCCGAAAGACGAAGTCCGTAACGCCGGGCGAGATCGCCTCGAAGTAGAATATGACGTCGCCGGCCGGTGCCGCAGAATCCTTCGACCGCCCGACGCGCCTGCGGCCCGTGCCCTTGAGTATGCCGGCGTCGGGTTTACGCGTCATTGCCCAGGCGCCGCCTGCACGGTCACCGGGAAGGTACACGGCCAGGAAGTGCCCCTGTTTGATTCCAACAAGCTCATCGCCCTGCGTAAGGCAGACATTCGTTACGGGCCTGCCCGCCGGCGGCATCCAGGCCCGGCCGGACCTGCAACCCCATACGAGCATTCCCGCAAAGAGTGCTGCGGCAAGCGTGCAGGAGATTGGCTGTTTGCTTTTCCTCATAGCAATCTGCGCAAAAATCGTTTAGCTTTCCGGATTACCCGTTCAAAATCGTTCCTGTACTTGACTGCCGGTAGGCAGTCGACAGAATACAGTTCCCTTATCGGCTTGCAGCCGGAAGACACTTGTCTGTAAAACACGTATCGAGAGGAGAGTGTGGTAATGGCCGGACGCAAATATGTCCAGGTGGGCCTCGGAAGCAGGGCCAAGATGTACTGGGGAGCCCTGTCGGGCGACTACAGAGGCACGTCTGATCTCGTCGGGATATGCGACATCAATCCCGGCCGGCTTGAGATGCTGCGGGCGAAGCTTGCCGAGAAGGGTCTGGATGTATCCGCCTACGCGGCCGAGGACTTTGACAGGATGATTGCCGAGCAGAAGCCCGAGACGGTGATCGTCACCTCCAAGGACTCCACGCACGATTTTTATATCCGCAAGGCGCTTCTGGCCGGCTGCGACGTCATCACCGAAAAGCCTCTTACCATCGACGAGGAAAAGCTCCAGGGAATCCTGGACGCCATCGAGAAAAGTGGCAAGACCGTGCGCGTCACCTTCAATTACCGCTACTCGCCCGTCAGGACGCAGATGAAGGAGTTGATGCAGTCCGGGATTGTCGGCGACGTTTTGAGCGTGGATTTCCACTGGAATCTCGATACCAGCCACGGGGCCGATTATTACCGCCGTTGGCACCGCAACAAGGAGAACTCCGGCGGCCTTATGGTCCACAAGGCCACGCACCACTTCGACCTGGTCAACTGGTGGATATCATCGGTGCCGGACACCGTCTACGCGCAGGGCAAGCGCGATTTCTACACCGAAAAGCAGGCCGCTTTCTACGGCCTCGAAGGCCACTCCGACCGCTGCCGCACCTGCCCGGTCGCCGACAAGTGCAAATTCTACCTCGACCTTGCGGCCAAGCCGGGCCTCAAAGCCCTTTACCTCAACAACGAGGAGTACGACGGGTATTTCCGCGACCGTTGCGTTTTCTCGCCGCTGATTGACATCGAGGACACGATGTGCCTTGTCGTCAAGTACAAAAGCGGCGTGCTGATGTCGTACTCGCTCAACAGCTTCCTACCCTGGGAGGGTTACCATATCTCGATTAACGGCACGAAGGGGCGTCTGGAGCACCATTGCCAGGAGACCGTCTACGTTTCCGGTGACGGCACCACTCCCGGCGAGATGAAAGCGGGCGACACGACGATCATTTTTTACCCGCATTTCGCGCCGCCGCGAAACATACCGATCAGCGAGTCCAAGGGCAGCCACGGTGGAGGGGATGCCCTCCTGTGCAAGGACCTCTTCGGCGCCGAAAAGCCCGCTGACCCTCTCGGCAGGAGGGCCGATTACCGGGTGGGTGCCTGGTCGATTCTGACCGGCATAGCCGCGAACAGGTCAATGGCTACCGGCGCCCCGGTCATCGTCAACAACCTGGTCAAGGGCCTCGAAGAACCCGCCTGACCGACCGTGCCAAGCGCCCCCCACTGGTGAACAAGCCACCAGTGCCACATAGCCGCGTAGGGTGCGCTTTGGCGCACGCGGAATAGATGTAGGGGCGAGGGAGCCTGGCCCGCGGAAGGCCGGATGATTGTCCGGCTTGCCGGACAGGGGGTTGTTATTTACAATTGCGGCGCACAAGGGGCGTTTTCGGACAGGCTTTTGCAAGGGGAGAACATATGAAATTTCTTCAAGGCACCATATCATACGCGGATCCGAAGTGGGGCCCGCGCGAGAAGCGCGTTGCCGAAAACACCCCGCTGGCCGACTTCCTCGACGAGATTGCCTCGGTCGGCGCCGACGGGATCGAGCTGTGGGGCTATCACTTGGACGGCCTGGGCGAGGCCGAGGTCGAGGCGCTGGCGAAGGACATCGCCGACTCCGGGCAGGAGGTTACTGTCCTGTCGCCGTATTGGGACTTTTCGTCGAGCGACGAGGCCGTCGAGCGATCGCTTGAGGATGCCGGGCGCTACTTGGCGCTAAAGGACGTCTTCGGCAGCCGCACAATCCGCGTGTTCGTCGGCGCACCGGGCTCGGCCGAGGCGGCTCCCGACAACTGGGAGCGCGCGATAAACGGTCTTGGGCGCCTTGCCCGGATGTACGACTCCGCGGGCGTCACTTTCGTCGTCGAGACTCACAATCATCAGCTCCCTGATACGCCTCGGTCTTGTGTTCGCCTTATGAATGAGCTCAATGAGCCTTCAATCAGGATCAACTATCAGAATATGGGCGGCGCACCCGCCGAGGAGCTCGACGTCGTCTTCCCCTGGGTTTCGCACGTTCACGTAAGCCCCCATCCGAAGTTTGCCAAGACGGCCGACGAGGTCATCGCCGATCTTGTCGGGCGCGGATACGACTCCACGATGACGGTCGAGTTTTGTACGGACAGCCTGCCGGAAGAGGGCCGGGAGTTTGACCGGGCAAAGGCCATCGCCGGGATGCGCGCGGACATAGAACACCTGCGCTCCATAGCGGGCTGAGGATGTCCGGGAGGGGCCCGGTGCCGCGTTTTGCGGCCGCCGGCGTTGGGGATCGTGCTTAAAAGCCGAGCGGCGAACCCCTTGCAGTGCGGCGCTTCTGTTCATAAAATCGTTTGGAGTGGATTCGAGACGGCCGTAGCCGTCATTCTGAAGGAATGTGCAAAGCCCCTTGCAGGGCGCTTGTTTCCCGAAAGGAGAGCGTGAAATGGGCAGGGCCTACGACTTGACGCCTGTTGAAACCGAGAAGATCGAGACGAAATACCGCCGCATCGCCACGAAGCTGCCGGTGCCGGAATCCCTCCTCACTCTCGAAAGGCTGCGCAAATACGAGCCGATTTCGATGACGGGGCAGCCGCCGGTCGTCTGGGACCACGCCGAGGGCATAAACGTCTTCGACAAGTGGGGCAACAAGTGGCTCGACTGGTCGTCGGGTGTTCTCGTCACGAACGCCGGCCACGCCAACCCGAAGATCGTCGAGGCCGTCATCGCGCAGGCCAAAAGCCACCTGCTGCACAATTACTGCTTCGCGTCGGAAATCCGTTCAAGGCTGGCCGAGAAGCTCGTGGAGCTGAGCGACCCTTCCCTCGACAAGGTTTTTCTGCTCACGACGGGCAGCGAGGCCACTGAGAACGCCATCAAGCTCTCGCGGACGTACGGCGTCAAGGTCGGCGGCGAAAAGAAGATAAAGATGATCTCCTTCAAGCGGGCCTTCCACGGCCGCACGCTCGGCGCGCAGCTTATCGGCGGCATACCGGGCGGCAAGAAGTGGATCATCGAACTCGACCCGACATTCGTCCAGGTGGATTTCCCCGACGGCTTCCGCTGCGAGGACACGAGCTTCGAGTACTTCCTCAAGCAGCTTGACGACCAGGGAGTAACGCCCGACCAGGTGGCCGGCCTCATCACCGAGGCCTACCAGGGCGGAGGGGCATCGCTGGCGGATGTGGATTGTATGAGGAAAATCCGCGACTGGTGTGCCGAGAACGACATCGTCTTTACGTCCGACGAGGTGCAGGCGTGTTTCGGCAGGACGGGCAAGCTCTTCTGCTACGAGCATTACGGGATCGTACCGGACCTTCTGTGCTGCGGGAAGGGCATCTCATCGGGGCTGCCGCTTTCGGCGGTTATCGGCAAGTCCAAAATAATGGACCTCTACGGGCCGAGCGAAATGACCTCCACCCACACGGGTAACCCCATCTGCTGCGCGGCGGCTATGGCCAGCATCGACTACATTTTGGATAACGGCCTCGTCGAGAATGCGGCAAAGGTGGGTGCGGTGCTCCAGGCGGGCCTCGACGAAATAAAGGCCAGGTACCCCGAAGTAATAGGCGCCCGCCACGGTGTAGGCCTGGTGGCCGGCCTGCATATGGTGAAGCCCGGCACGACCGAGCCCGACGGCGACCTTGCCTTCGAAATCTGCACCCGCTCGTTCCGCAAGGGCCTGCTGATGTTCTCTCCCGTGGGCGTGGGCGGCGCCACGGTCAAGATTGCGCCCCCGCTTGTCATCACCGAGGACGCCGTCAGGGAAGGTCTTGATGTCCTCGACGCGGTAATAGCCGAGAGCCTCGCAGTCCTTTCCGAGGCGTAGACCGCCGGGACCGCCGAGACCGCCGGGAGAAGACGAGCTTTTCGAGGGCACGGAGGGCTTCGCCCCCTCTTCGCTACGGGGCCCGGCACGTTGTGCCGGGAGTGCCTTGGCCTTTTGATGGCGCGGTTTGGGGGCGCATAAATGCCTCGCCCGCATCATCTGCAAAAACCGGAGGTATTTCGCTATGCCCGCCAAGCACCCAACCAGCCCGGGACTCCTCGCGCGCCACGAGGTTGAGGCCGCCGTCAGGGAGGCCGTGAGGTCTGCCGGCGTCGTCGACATTCACACGCACGTCTACGAAGGGCGCTTCGGGGCGCTGCTTTTGCGGGGCGTTGACGAACTGGTGACGTACCACTATCTCATCGCCGAGGCTATGCGCGTTACGGGTATGAATCCGAAGCGCTACTACAAGATGCCCAGGAAGCGCCGGGCCGAGCTTATCTGGGACGAGCTCTTCGTCAAGCGCTCGCCTGTCAGCGAAGCGTCGCGCGGCGTCGTAACCTGTGCACAGGCGTATGGGCTTGACCCGAGGCGCGACGGCCTTACCGGGATGAGGAAGTTCTTCCGGGGCTTGACGCCCGAAAAGCACATTGACCTCGTCTTTGAGACCGCCGGGATGGAGGCGGTCGTAATGACCAATGACCCCTTCAACGACGCCGAGCGCTCTGTCTGGCTAAAACGCGGCCCGCGCGACGGGCGGTTCCTTTCGGCGCTCAGAATTGACCCTCTCGTAACCGACCTGCCGGGCGCATCGAAGAAGCTGCGCAGTTGGGGCTACGACGTCGCAGGCGACTTCTCCGGCAAGAGCGCGTCCGAACTCGGCCGGTTCGTTTCCGATTGTATAAAGCGGATGAAGGCCCGCTACGCGGCGATGTCGTTTACGCCGGACTTTAC
>JAGHCE010000183.1 GCA_021160625.1 Planctomycetota bacterium
CCGCACGCCAGGTAAAATACCACGAACCGCGCCCGGCCCAGCCTGTCCTCGATGTTGTCACCGAATATCCACAAAAAGAGCATATTGAAAATGATATGGAGCCACCCGCCGTGGAGAAACATACTCGTGAAAACCGGGTACGTCCGCGCCAGGAACCCCGCCTGCCCCGTTTCCGTCAGGTGGAAATACCGCGCAGGGACAAGTCCGAACGTCATCAGGAATCGGCCCACCTGCTGCCCCAGGCTTACCTCGTACAGAAATACCACGATATTGAGCGCGATTATTATCTTTATGACGACCGGCTTCGTCAGTATCGGCGCGGTATCCCGAATCGGGATCATTGAAAACCTTTCGCCAGGTGCTCTTGCTCAAGCTCCCCTGCTCCCCCAATTATACAACTGCACACCGCTCTTTCAAATCCCCGCCGCCAGGAACGCCAATCTTTGCCCATAGGGGCACGGAAAAATCGGGGGATATGAGGTGTAGGAGCAACCCCGCGTGTCCGCCCAGTGCAGGGTGCGGCGCACGCGGAAGGGCCTCGCCCACTTTTTGTAGCGGCTGTTTTGTTAGTCAAGCGTTTTTAGGAGCGTGATTCATCACGCGCATTTCCCGTCCGCGTTTTTTTCGGGCGCGATGAATCACGCCCCTA
Source organism: Planctomycetota bacterium (assembly GCA_021160625.1). GTDB lineage: Bacteria > Planctomycetota > DG-23 > SLPQ01 > SLPQ01 > JAGHCE01. The sequence goes on from JAGHCE010000183.1 coordinate 650, forward strand.
CCAAGCCTCCAGTGCCACATAGTCTCCGTAGGCGAGGTTTACCTCGCCCGCAGAAGGTCAGTTGATCGCCTCGGGCAATGCCCGTGGCCCCCTTAGCAGAAAGGGGGCGAAGCCCTCCCCTCTTATTTCACCATCAGGGCAAGGAGCGCCTTTTTGGAGAAGAAGGCGTTACGTGCTTCCTTGCGGATGAGCGACTTGGGGCCGTCCATCACCGCGTCCGTCGCGCAGATGTTTCTATGGGCGGGGCCGGAGTGGCTGTAGAGCACGTCGGGCCTGGCTGCTGCCAGCACGTCCTCGGTGACCGTCCACTTGGGAACCTCGACTTCCTTTTCTTCCGGCGATTGCTCGCCGGCAAGCATGCTGCGGATGAGCGTACTGGCCTGGATGAAGTCCGCGTCCTTGACCGCATCCATAAGGTTGGTGCGGATATCGAGCCTCGTGCCCGCGTCGGCGGCCTTTTGGCGCCCCTCGGCGAGGATGCCCTCATTGATGGTGCGTGCGTACGACTCCGGAACGGCGAGTGTCAGGTTGATGCCCAGGACCGGGCAGACGCGGATAAACGAGTGCAGGATGCCCCGGGCCATACCGGTATAGACCAGGTTTAGGCCTTCAAGTTCTCCCTTCGCCTGTTTTATGCACATCAGTTCTCCGATGACGTGCGTCGAATGGTCGACGGGGGTACAGGCGTTGAGGACCGGGCAGGTCATATTTTCTGCGACGGAGTCCATATCCTCCTGCGACCAGAGCCGCCCGGCGAAGACGTCAACGTACTGGTCGAGCGCGCGAGCGGTGTCGGCGATCGGTTCGCCGCGGCCCATCTGGGTATCCTTGGCGGCCAGATAAGTCGTCGTGCCGCCCAGCTGCGCCATCGCGGCCTCGAAGCCCATACGCGTGCGGGTCGATTCGTAGACGAACAGGAGCACCTGCACCCGGCCCCGCAACAAATCACGGCAGGGCCAGTCCCCCGCATTGTCCCGGAACCATTCTCCCAGCGTCATAATCTCTTCAAGCTCCTCTCGCGAGAGAAGCCCGATGTGCGGCAGCTGCTTGCCGCGGAGCTTGTCGCTGATCTCGACAGCGTCGCATCGCTTGCTCATACCTTCTCCTTCCAACAACGTTCAAATCAAGAATCTAAACCCTCGGAATCGTCCGCCGATTGCCGCCGGAGGCCGCTGCCGGCCGGAAAAGCCCCTGCGAATGGCCCCCCATTGTTCACATCGCCGTTCGGAACACCCGCAGGCAAAGCGGTCTTGGGATCGGTTATTATGCCCCTCGTGCACACACGCGTCAAGTAAGAGGGGGGCTTCGCACCCTTCCTGCTATGTGGCACTGGTGGCTTGTCCACCAGTGGGGGTCTTCGACCCCTTTCTGCTACGGGGGCCACGGACGTTGTCCGTGGCAATCACTTGACCTTCCGCGGGCGAGGCAGTGCCTCACCCCTTGTGTTTATCCTGCGCGCGGCAAGGTTTACCCGCCGCTGGAGGACGTGCCCTACGCGAAAATCAGGCACTGGCGGTCCTCCGTGGCGGGTAAATTTGTCCGTCGCTGCGATACCGGCGGTGGCGGGTGGATTTTTTGGTTGGCGCTGGATTGTAGATGCTGTTATACTACCCGCCCACGGGGTTTGCGGCGAAATCCGACGGTGCGCGTTCGTGTGCCGGCCAGGGGGCAGGCAAAAGGTCAGAGGCAGGAGAAAACAGGTGATCAAGCTCAAGACGTTCTTTTCGAAGTGCACTCCCCAGGCTATCGACTATCTTGACGAGCATGTCAACGACTGGCTTGAAGCGAACAAGGTCAAGATCGTTTTTACGAACCAGGCTTTCGGTATTGTGGAAGGCAAGGGCGGCCAGAAGGAGCCTCAGCTTTTCGTGAATATCTGGTACGAGAAGGAGTAACCGGACCTCCTTCAGGCTTGTCGGCGATGTCTTAGCAGCGGGAAGCCCAGGCTCTCTCTCAAGCCTATGTAGCCTTGTGCCACGCGCCGCGCGAGTTTGCGCACGCGGCCTATGTAGGCCGTACGCTCGGCCACGCCTATCGCCCCTCGCGCATCAAGCATATTGAACGTGTGGCTGCATTTGAGGACCCAGTCATACGCCGGCAGGACCATTTCGGCATCCAGAAGCCTTTCGGCCTCGGCCTCGTAGACGTTGAAAAGCTCGAGGTGCATATCGACGTCGGCTTCCTCGAAGTTGTACCGCGAAAACTGCCGCTCGTCCTCAAGGTGCACGTCGCCGTAGGTAAGCCCGTCGGTCCACTCGAGGTCGAAGATGCTGTCGGCCTTCTGGATGAACATCGCGATCCGCTCCAGCCCATAGGTAAGCTCCAGTGAAACGGGATCGAGCTCGATGGAGCCTATCTGCTGGAAATACGTAAACTGCGTTATCTC
>JAGHCE010000159.1 GCA_021160625.1 Planctomycetota bacterium
CCGTTTGCCCAGTTTCGAGAGATCCCTGGCCGCGAGGCGGATAGAGTAGGGGCTGACGGCCCCGAGGAACACGACGGGCAGCCCGTAGACGATTGCACTGGCCAGGAGCGGCTTTAGCCATATCTCGCGCTCTGGGGACATAGTAATCCGGAAGAGGAAATCGTTGATGGGCCCGGTCAGCGGCACCAGGAGTGCGGTAAGGATCCCCGAAATGGAAATGATGACGGCCAGGCCCACCTTTGTGGGCCACCGGTCGGCGGCGATGCCGCCCAGCCAGTATCCCAGGCTCAAGGCGCCGATGAAGGTCCCGATAAGCGCCCCCCAGACCTGGAGGCTGCTCCCGAAGTTGGCCGTAAGCACGCGGGAGCCCAGCATCTCAAGGGACATCACGGCCGCGCCGCAGACGAAGACAACAATTCTCAGTAACATAGCCTGACCTGCCGGGGGGAAGCGTTTTTCGCCGGTTTCGGCCGGCGCGTCCAAGGTTCTCAGACAGAGCTTAGTACTCCCAGTCCTTCTCGTCGGCCTTGCGCAAGCGCATCAGGTTGACGGGCGCGTAGTCGTCGGTGAGGACCTTTTGCGATATCCTGTCGGTTGACACGTCCTTGTACAGGGCCGCGCGCCGGACGAGGGAAAAGCCGACGCCGAGTGTTTTCTCGACGGCCTTTGATCCTTCGACGAAGTCGGCGCTCCTGGCGGCATTCTTGCCCGGCCACAGGATGAGCACCTTGTTTATGGACCGCTCCACCCGGGCCTCAAAGGCCGTGCCGAACGATGTCTGGTACGTTCGCAGCATCCAGGGGTAGAGCTGGGACGTATCCTTGACGGCGGCGTTGGAAACGAGGAAGCCTTGCGGGGAGAGCTTGGATTTCAGTTCCTTGAAGAACTCGCGCGTCATCAGGTGGAACGGTATCATCTGGTCGCGGTAGGCGTCGAGAAAAATGATGTCGTAGTCACCCTCGCTGCGCCTGAGAAACATCCGACCGTCCATCACGGTGACGTGGACGTTGGGAAGTTCGGGGAAAAAGAAGTAGCGCCTGGCCACGTCCACCACCTTCGCGTCTATCTCGGCGACGTCGCAACGGCAGTCGGGAAAAGCCCGCGCGAAGAACTTCGGGATCGCCCCCGCCCCCAGGCCGATAAAAAGCGCGCGCCTGGGCTCCTTGACAAGCCCCGCTCCCACTATCGCCACCTTCGCATACGACATATGAAGCTCGTGGGGATCTTCGAGCGATACGATTCCCTGGGCAAAGGGGTTGCCCAGCGCCTTTTCGGCGGGCCCCTTGCGGAAGCGCAGTATGCGCAACAGGGGCGTTTGAGAGACGATTATGTGATGATACAGGCTGTTCGTCTCGTAGACGATTTCTTCCTCGGCGACAAGCGGCGACACAAGCACCGCCAGCACCAGGACCATTGCAAATCTTCGCATAGACGCCACCCGCCGGGGTTCGAAATACAGGACCTGTGAATGGTACGTAAAGGGGGGCGCAGTGGAAAGCGCAAAATTGCAGAAAAGAGGAGGCGGGCGTCGGTCGGGCGCCCGCCTCCTGGGTACCGACAAGGAGATGCTATTTTTTCTTCCTGGCGGCCTTTTTCACTTTCTTCTTCGCGACTTTCTTCTTAGCCGTCTTCTTCTTTGCGGCCTTTTTCACTTTCTTCTTTGCGACTTTTTTCCTGGCGACCTTTTTCTTAGCCGTCTTCTTCTTTGCGACTTTTTTCCTGGCGACCTTTTTCTTAGCCGTCTTCTTCTTTGCGACTTTTTTCCTGGCAACTTTCTTCCTGGCTGTCTTCTTCCTGGCCGTCTTCTTCTTTGCGACCTTCTTCCTTGCGACCTTCTTCACCCTCTTCTTGGCGGTCTTCTTCACACTCTTTTTTGCCGCTTTCTTTGCCATATCTTGTCCTCCGAAAGGTACAGGGTCTCAGACTCTTCGCGCCGGTTGCGTGACCCGGCTCAACGTCAGTCTCCTTCCACCTCCCTTCTCACGCCCACCAAGAATAGAAACATCCACTCTGGTTATGGGAACCCCTTATCCAACGGTCTATGTACATTCGCTTTCGAACGAGTGCCACCTGTTGAGCGCCATTGTATATCAAGACAAACAGACAACGTCTGCAAAAATATCGGATTAGCAAACAAAAGTCTTAAAGGAAATTGGCGCCGCCGGCCGCCGATGAGCAGGGGGCGCAACGGTATGCAGAGACAACCGCGCAAGCGAACCGTCGAAGTCGTCAGGAAAACGCTGCGAGCTTCTCTCTTATGAACACCGCGCGTTCGACGTCTCTTGCCTCCGGTGAGAGTGCGCGGTCGACGACCTTTTGCAGATGTGCGGGCTGCGTCAGGAGGAAGATTTCGTTCAACGTTCGCGTGTCTATCGCGGGAAGGATATTCATACACGTGCCGAGTCTCACCGCGGACAAAAGGTGCATCATCTCTTCACTGCTCAAGACGCGTGAGCTCTTGAGCATTCCGAATGCGCGCCACAGGCGGTCCTCGGTTTCGAGGCGGTGCGTGGAAAGAATGCGCTGCCTGGCCTTGTGCTCGTAGGCTATTACTCCGGTGACGACACCTTCAAGTGCGTCGATTATCTTCTCTTCCGTCCTGCCCAGGCTGACGTGGTTGGACACCTGGTAGAGGTCTCCGTAGGCCTGGGTGCCCTCGCCGTAAAGTCCGCGCACAGCAAGGTTTATCTTCGATATGGCCCGGAAGAGCTTCTCAATTTCCTGCGTCATAACCAGCGCCGGCAGGTGGAGCATCACCGAAACCCGCATACCCGTGCCGACGTTGGTCGGGCATGCCGTAAGGTACCCCCACCTGGGACTGAAAGCGTAGCCGAACTTCTCCGAGAGTCCGGTGTCGAAGTCGTCTATCGCCTGCCACGCTTCACGAAGCTGCAGCCCCGACCGCAGCGACTGGATGCGAAGATGATCCTCCTCGTTTATCATTACCCCGAGGCTTTCATCGCCGGTGGCGGCCATCGCCCTTCCGGGCTCGGGAACCGAATGCTCCCGCGAGATCAGGTGCCGTTCGACTAAGACATACCTGTCGATTTCCGAAAGCTCGCTCATCCGAAAGTAGAGCCCGGCGAAACGTCCGTCGTCTTCCCTGAGGTATGTACCTACGCTTGACTCGATGTCTTGGAGTTCCTCGGTGGAGGCGCGAGAAAGAAAATGATGTCCGGCAAGATTGCGTGCGAGACGTATGCGCGACGAAACGACTATGTCGCTCTCGGGCCCTTCGCCCTTTAGCCACTCGCCGGCCGGAGACTCGAATGCACTAAGCTCCACTCTCTTTATCCTTCAGGCTGCGGATTTCGTCCCTAATCTTCGCCGCGTCTTCGTACCTCTCGGCCTTTACCGCGGTCTCGAGCGCACTCTTTAGTGCGGACAGCGACGCGCCCTTGTCCGCCGGAGGGGGTGTGCCGGCAGGCCGCTTGCCGACGTGTCTGGTCGAGCCGTGTATCTTGTCCAGCAACGGTTCGACAAGCTTGGAAAACACCTCGTAATCGTTGGGGCACCCGAAGCGGCCCTTGGACTGAAACTCGAGGTAAGTGATACCGCACTCCGGGCACTTGAGCTTCGCAAGCCTCGCCATCTCCTTCGTCACGGGGGCCTTGATCAACCCGGCGAGAAAATCCGCAAGCGAGACCTGGCTCTTGAGGGTGACGCCCTCCTTCTGCGCACATTCCTCGCACAGCCAGATTTCCGTCTTCGTGGCGACGTCGGTTACCCTTACCGATGCACGCTTCTTCTTGCAGCGCTGGCACATCATAATCAATCACCTCACACAGCGAGCCGGTCTGCCCGATGTGCCCCTATGTACCCCATACAGAAATCATCCCCGCCCAGAATCACATTCGCCGCGGCGACCGTCGCCACCATCCTGGCCTCGGTAGGGTCAATAATCGCCGCGTCGAGCCCCGCTTCAAGCATAAGGGCCAGAAACGTCGTGTTGAGCGCGTTTCTGACCGGCAGGCCGAACGAAATGTTGCTCAGCCCGCATATCGTGTGCACGCCCTTCCAGGTGGTCATAACCGAGCGCACGGTTTCCAGGACCTCCACGCCCTGTTTCGTATCGGTGGCCACGGGGCGTACAAGGGGGTCGATGAAGATTCTCTCTCTCCCCACGCCTGCCTCTTCGAGAGCCGGGATGAAGCTTTCGGCAACGCGCAGCCGGCCGGCGGCGTCATCCGGCATCCCGATCTCGTCCATCAGCAGTGCCACCACCGCCGCTCCAGACTCGATGACCAGCGGCAGTATCTCATTCTTGCGTGCCGGTTCTGCGGTGATGGAGTTTATAATCGGGGTTTTCTTCGTAAGGGAAAGTGCGGCGCTTAGGGCCTTGGGATTTGCGCTGTCGAGGCAAAGCGGCACGTCGACGGCCGCTTGCACAGTCTTTACCAACCACTTGAAATCCTCGACCTCATTTGCGACGGACGTTCCCGCATTCACGTCGATGTAGTCGGCGCCCGCGGCGACCTGCTTTTTCGCCTGGTTTGCAATGTACCCGGCGTCGCGGTCGCGCATGGCCTTGTTGATCCGCTTGCGCGTGCTGTTTATCCTCTCGCCGACTATGAGCATTCCTTCCCCCCTCTTTCTACGTTTTCTTTTCCCAGCGCAGAAGCTCGGTCACCGCCGACAGCGTGGAACCTTCCCGGATTTCCTCCCTGATGCGATTTTCCTTTTCCAGGCAGTCCATCGCGCGGTTGGTAACCTCGGCGAGTTTCGCTCGCGGTATCCGCACAAGCCCCGTGTCGTCGCCGACGATCCAGTCGGCCGGGCTAACGTCGACTCCGCCCACCACGACCGGCACGTTTATCTCTCCGAAACCCCTGGGCTCGCCCGCCGTGGGGTTCAAGTATCTCGCCCACACGGTAAAGCCCAATTTCCTGATGTCGTCGATGTCCCTGGCCGCACCGTCGATTATCACACCCGCGATGCCCCTTTGCAGGCAGGACTCGCTGGCAAGCTCCCCCCACACGGCGACCTCTTCACCCGCAGCGTCAATTACTATGACGTCGCCGGGCTCGGCAATGTCTATCGCCTCGACCGGCTTGGCCCAGTCGCCGGGGTAGGTCCTGACGGTTATGGCCCGGCCCACGAACTTGCCCGCGCCGGAAAAGCGCACGAGCCCCTTGAAGTCCCCGCTTCGATGCATTGCGTCGGAGATGTTCGGCGCAGAGACGCCCTGGAGCATCTCCCGCGCACTCTGGGCGGTGACGCGGCGGAAAAGGCTGGTTTCAGCGGGTTTCAGCGACCGGATGACCTCTTTTATCGTCTCCGTGGCGGCCTTAACGTCCTTGGCCTTGGTGATGGCGCCGCCGACGACGATGACGTCTGCTCCCGCCTCGGCGGCGGCGGCGGCCGTCTCGCTGTTTATGCCGCCTGCGACGCCCACTCGGACGCCGACTGCCTCCCTCACGTTCCTGAGGACCTCAAACGGGTCGGCGCCTCGCATCTGCTCGTCGATGGCGGTGTGAACGCCGACCTCGTGGACTCCCCACTCTTCGCAGGCCTTTGCAAGCGCGACGGGGTCACCGACCCCCAGGAGATCGACCGAGATATTTATGCCGTAATTGTGCCCCGCTTCGACACATTCCTCGATCGTTGAGCGGTTCGATGCCCCCAGGACGGTCGCTATGGCCGCGCCGGCCTTGGCCGCCGACTCCACTTCGGTGCGGCCCGCGTCCATTGTCTTCATATCCGCGACTATGGGGATGCGGGGCCAGCGCTTTTTGAGTTCACGGACCGAGTTCAGGCCCTCGGATTTGATCAGAGGCGTACCGGCTTCGAGGATGTCCGCGCCGCCGGCGACGGCCTCCGCGGCGGCCTTAAGGGCCCGGCGGAGGTCTACAAAGTCCAGCGCAACCTGTAACTTGGCCATAAGTGCCTGCCCACGAAAGTCCCTTTTCCCGGTCGGTAGACTATCCTTCGAAATAGCTTGCCGCGCAACGATCCGATTCCCAGCAGCTCACCTGCGAAACGGTAATGCCGGGCGGAAGCTGGGGGCCCACCTCCTCATAGATCATCCGCGAGACGTTCTCCGTGGTGGGGTTTATCTTTTCGAATTCCTTCATCTCGTTGAGGAACTTGTGGTCAAAGCGCTCTATCACCTCCGAGACAAGCGCCCTGATCTTCCTGAAGTCCATCACCATCCCGAGCTTGTCGAGTTTTCCGCAGCGCAACCGCACCTCCACCTTCCAGTTGTGCCCGTGGACGTTCTCGCACTTGCCCTGGTAACCCCTGAGGAAATGAGCTGCGGCGAACTCGCTTGAGACTTTCAGTTCGTACATCGACTGCCTCCCCAGTAACCGAAACCGATTCTACGCCGCCCACTGTACCAGTCAAGGCTTTTCGAAACCGCCTTGTACCCAATATTCCGCGTGCGGCAAGCCGCGCCCTGCATTACTCCGCACGCGGTCAATGTGGCATTGATGGGGATCTTCGGGCCCTTTTTGCTGCGGGGGGCCGCGGCCGTTGTCCGTGGCGGTCAACCGGCCTTCCGCGGGCGCGATAAATCGCGTCGCTACGGATGGCGATATGGCACTGGTGGGCTGCGTAGGGCGCGGCTTGCCGCGCCGTGGGGATCATATCCCGCGTGCGTTAAAGTTCACACGCCGTGGAGGGTGCACCCTACGTCGTGACGAATTGGGTTTTCCAAGAGGGCTTAGCCGGTGCCGGCAACGACCGCGTTTCGGCCGTGCGACTTGGCTTGGTAGAGGGCCGCGTCCACCGCGGTGACGAGATCGGAGGGGTCCTGTCCGGGGACGTATTGTGTGACGCCCGCGGAGACGGTTATGGAAAAGGCCTTGCCGTCAAGCGTCATCGTCTTGGAGGCGACCGCCCTGCGGATACGCTCGGCGACGAGCTGCCCGCGCTCGATGTCCGTGTCGGAGAGAATCACCGCGAACTCGTCGCCCCCGTAGCGCGCGGGGATGTCCACGGTGCGGACGCTGGCGTGTATCGCGCGAGCCACATCCTGGAGTATGCTGTCGCCGACCTGGTGGCCGTGGACGTCGTTGAAGAGTTTGAAATTGTCCACGTCGAGGAGTATCAGCGAGAGGTCCAAGCGGCCGCGGCGGGAACGCTCGATCTCGCGGTTGAGATCTGTGAAGAACGCGTTGTGGTTGATGAAGCCGGTCAGGCCGTCGGTCCTCGCCTGCATCTGTACCTCGCGGTAGAGCTGGCAGTTTCGCAGGGCGATGCCGATGAACTGGCTGATGTGATCCACCAGCGGCAGGTCCCTTACTTCGCTGAACGGCTTGGCGTCGGCCTTGTCGGCGAGGTTCAACACGGCCAGGACCTGGTCCCCGCTCATAAGAGGCACGACGATGCAGGAAGCCGTCTGGTACCTGCCGGCGTAGGTGCGGTCGATGGTCTGCCTGATGCCCTGCTGAAAGATGGTCATATCACGGATGAGAAGCGTTGCCTTGTTCTCGACGGCCATTGCCATCAGGGTCTTGGGTGTTTCGTCCAAGCTGGCCCTGTCGACAAGCGGGTAGGGATGGTTGGCTTTCTTGAGGTAGAGCGTTCGGTCGCTCTCATCGTAGAAGTAAATGGACGCGAGTGTGGCGTCGACGATCTTGGGTGCCTTGGTCACGCATATCTCGACAATCTTGTCGGTATCGAGACAGTTGAGTTCCTTGGAGATCTGGCCGAGATAGGCGGTCCTGTTGACCGTTTCCGAGAGCCTGTTACGCTGCATCTCGTAGAAGTCGAGGTGTTCCTTGAGCGACTCGGAAAGATTGGTCGCCTTGTCGAGGCGCTGCCTGGTTTCCTCGAGCTCCTCTTCGGCCCGGTTGAGACGCCCGTCCGCCCGGCGCCAGTCAACGAGCGTGCGGACGGCCTGTTGTATGTCATCGAGGGAGCCCTCGGCCGGGAAGATGAAAAAAGGCGAGCTCAGCGTGAGGCCGGCCGGGGGGCATATGTCGCCCAGCATCAACACGGCGACCTCGCCGTCCAACTCCGACAGGGCGTCCCAGTCGGGCTCGGCGGCCCTCGTGTCCCAGACGATCGCCGCGAGCCGCCCGTTTCCGGCGGCCTTCAGCAACCGCGAGGCGTTCTTGAAACGGCGGCACTCGATACCCTCTTCTTGACAAACCGACTGCAGGGAAGACGCAAGGGGCTTATGGGCACACAAAATGCCCACGGTGAGTGCGTCAGGCGGTGAACCTGAGCCGACGAGCGTCTTGAGACTAAGGCGTTTCAGGACCATCTCTTCCGGATTCCCTTTTCTATGGGCACAGAAAGCCCCGAGAGGGGCGCGAAAAAATTTTCAAAAAAAACCCCTGCCGGCGGCATTTTGTACTTTACATTTTATAAAGTGTAAAGTATAAAGGCAGCGCTCCGGTCCTGCTACGGCCCGTGTCCAACAGGAAAATCAATGACCACATTCAATATACCACATACGCAAAACCCCCTGCAACGGCCCTTTACGGAGCACAATCGAGGAAGGCACGGCCCGGTACACCTGGAGACCCTTATGACGCCGAAGAAACTCTACCGTATCGGCGAGGTAATGCGCTACAGCGGCATTTCCCGCCAAACCATCCACAACTACACGCTTTTGGGCCTGATCCACGAGACTGACCGCACTGACGGGGGGCACAGGCTTTACCCTGAGAATGTCTTCGACCGCCTGAAAAGGATCCAGGACCTCAAGAAAACCAACACGCTGAAGGAAATTCGTCTTCTTATGGACAGCCGGCAGGAGTAACCATTGACACAGGCTCCCACAGATATGGAAAAGAAGCCCTCGTTTCCGCCCGCCAGGGACCTGTGGCAGATTCCCGGCATAGCAGGGGCGGTGGTGATTTTCCTCCTGGCCGCATATATAACGAAGCATCCCATCCAACTGCCGTCCTCGCGAAAGGCGGATTTCAAGGCGCTCCTGATGGCGTACGAGACGGGAGACACCTACACGTCGGCCGAGAGCGCCCAGCGCTACCTTGCCCGCTATCCGTCGGCCGCCGGCAACGCGATGGTGCTTTTCATCTTCGCCGACAGCAGGTGGAACCTCATCAGGGCAAACCCTGCGGCGATTACGAAGGACCTTTCCATCTGTCTCGACTCATTCGACAAGGCGCTCTCCGTAGGCCTGCCCCTCGAAAACAGGGCCAAGGCGCTTGAAGCCAGGGGTGACATTCTGCTGAGGATGGGCCGCCCCAGCGATGCCCTGCAAGCCTACACGGTCCTCGTGGAGGAATACCCGCAGGCCAACAGCACCCTTCTCAGTGTGGCCTTGGCGTATCTCGACACGAAGCCGCCGGCGATCGAGAGGGCGGCCGAATTCATTGACAGGTACCTCGCCGTCGAAGGCCTTTCGCCGAAGGAAATCCAGATGGGTTACCTGGCCAAGGCGCGGCTTGAAATGGCAAAGGAACGCTTCGCAACAGCCGCCGAGGATGCCCAAAAGGTGATCGATGCCGGCCCGGACGGCGAGACGGTGGCCCAGGCGCACTTGATACTATGCCGGGCACTGATGGCCGGCGGGGACTTCAAAGGGGCGCTTGAAGCGGTGAAGGACAAGGCGGGGTCCGAGGCGGGGCGCTTCGAGGCGGCGCTGGCACTGGTACGGGCCCGCGCGCTGTGGAAGGCCGGCTTCCCCGGCGAGGCGCGCAAGGCGTTTGACGAGACGATATTCAGTTTTCCCGGAACGCCGCAGGCGCTGGGCGCGAGGTTTTTTCTCTCGTCGCTTCTCTTTGAGACAGGGCAGCTCCAGGCAGCCAGGGACGGGATCATCGGGCTTCTGGACGATATGAGCGGCCAGGGGACCATAAAGACGGCCTATTTCGATATCGATGAGGTGGCCGGGCTGTGGTTCGCCGTCGGCCGGAGCATTCTCGACGAGAAGGGTTACACCGCCGCGCACGAGTTCAACAACGCCGCCCTGGCACACGTGGCCTTGATGCCCCAGGGGCACTTCCTTTTCTTTGATGCGACCCTCTACCTCTGGGAGGCCGAGCAGCACGAGGCAAATCTGCCCGGCCTCCCTTCATCACAACGCCCCGCCGCCGAAGCCCTGGTAAAGCGCTCCTACTTCAAGGCGGGCTCGATGTTTGCAAAGGCGTTGGAAAGCGCAGGCCCGGGTATCTACAGGGAGGCGCTGTATAAGGCGGGGCACTCGTTTTTCAAGGCCGGGGAATATTCGCTCTCGGCGGACTACCTCCTGCAGTTCACGAAAGCCGACTACCATGACCGCCGGGTCCCGAAGGCCCTCTACGAGATTTCGGACAGCCTCGCATCCATCGGGGGCTACTCAAAGGCGATAAGCGTCTGCATGCAAAACGTCGAGGACCACCCGGCCAATGTTTACGCCTATCGGTCGATGCTGCTCCAGGGCGATCTCTATCGCTCGATGGGCGGCGAGAACGTGAACGTGGCTGCTAAGATTTACGGACGGATTCTCACGGACAGGCGCTTCGGCACACAAAGCGTCGAGTGGAGAAAGGCGATCTTCGCCCTCGGCGAGACGCTCTACAGGATGGGGCGCTACGAGGAAGCGCTTCTGAAGCTGGAGGAGGCGATCAAGAGATTTCCCAACGACGCGCTCGTCTGTGATGCGCGGTACTACTTAGCGCTTTCGTACAGGCAGGCGGGGCTCGCCTCGGCGAGTATGCATAACGAGCTTCTCCGCAAGGGCGCCGGGCTCTTCGGCCTCCTGGCGGCCCAGGGGGGCCCCGGCGGGAAAGACAGGGCGCGCGAGGCGTCCTTTCTCGAAGCGGACTGCTACTACGACCTGGGAGACTACGAGCAGGCGCTGGCCATCTACGACCGGGCGGCCGAGGCCAACGTCGACACGCCGGCGGCCACCCGCGCGCTCTTTCAGATTGCCAACTGCTACCATCACCTCGGCCAGGCCCAAAAGGCCAGGACCACCTACAAGCGGGCGCTGTTCAACCTTAAACGGCAAAAGCAAGAAGTCGAGCCGGGCGGCGATTTCTACGAGTCCCTGGCCCAGTGGCGCGGCGGAGGGCAGGCGTAATGGTCCGAAAGACGAGGGATTTCAAGGAACTGCTGGGGCTGCTTGAAGGGCAGCGCTCGGCGCAGGTTCTGCTGCTGTCGCTTTCGAAATGCCAGCGCGGGGTCTTTGAAAAAAGCGGTGCTAAGGGGCTGATGAAAGTCATTGCAAGAAAGCAGCAGGTGATAAACCGGCTCGAAGCGCTCGACGGACGTCTGGTGCCTTATACGTCGCGATGGGGAGCGACGCTTCGGGCGCTGCCGGCGCCGGCGAGGCGCGAGGTAGCGGCGCTTGTCGACGACATCCAAGCGGCGATACGGGAAACTATGGAAAGCGAGAGGAACATAGAAGAGGTGGTGGTTGTGACGCGCAACGCCCTTTCGGGGAAAATCCGCACGATCAAGGGAGGGCTTGCCGCCTCGAAGGCCTACACGAAACCGGCACTGGCGACGGCCGGCCGGTTCCTGGACGGGGAGGGGTAGGTTGACCGTCTTCCAGACAAAAAGCCTCGATGACATCAGCGACGCAATCCAGGCGTACAACGACCTTGCCGAGAGGCTCACCGAGAGCCAGCGGGCCCTCAAGCGCGAGGTCTTGCTGTTGAGGGAGGAGTTAGCCGAGAAAAACAGACAGCTCGCCCGGAAAAACCGCCTGGCGATCCTCGGCGAAATGGCCGCCGGCGTCGCGCACGAGATTCGTAACCCCCTCGGCGGCATCGAGCTCTACGCCGGCCTCATACAGCGCGAGTCCGCCGACGCCGCACCGCAGGCCCCCCCGGCCCAGCGGCCTCTCCCGGCCGCCAAGATAGGCAAGTGGGCCAGGCGCATCGAGGACGCCACCAGGGACCTCTCACGGATAGTCGGGGACATCCTCGACTTCACGAGGCCGCTCGAGCCCCGTATGAAAAAGGTCTTTCTCTCCCAGGTTGCCGAGGCGGCGCTGGACTTAGCGGACCCCGCCCCGGCCCAGAACGCCTGCGACCACCAGCGCAGGGAGGCGTTTGCCGCAGCCGGCGGCAGACTGATACGCGTTGCGTGGGACGTTTCGGACGAGGTGCCCGTGGCGGGCGATTTCCAGCTGCTCCAGAGGGCCTTTCTGAACGTGATCTTGAACGCCGCCGCCGCCATAAGGGCATCGGCTTCGCCGCAGAAGGCAGGGACACTCACGATAAGGGTCTCGGCGACCCGGCTTGAGGACCTCCCGGCGCAGCGAATCGCGTTCGAAGACACTGGCCCCGGCATCGGCGCCGGCGACGTTGAAAAGGTTTTCGATCCGTTCTTCACGACCAGGGAGGGCGGCACGGGCCTGGGGCTGGCGCAGGTCGCCCGGATAGTCGCGGCCCACGGGGGGCGGATTACCGCCGGCAACACTGCCGCGGGGGGAGCGGTCTTCAGCCTGACGTTTCCCGTGGCCGAGGCAGCGCGCGCAAAGGAGAAACACCAGTGACCAGGATAGCGGTCGTTGACGACCAGGCCCTGATGCGCGAGAGCATTGCGGAGGCACTCGCAGGGCTTGTGTTTGACGGCGCCAGGGCCGAGGTGAGCGCTTTCAGCCGCGCCGCAGCCGCCGTGGAGGCGCTTTCGGGGCGCGCGTTCGACTTGGTGATAACCGACCTCAAGATGCCGGGGATGACCGGGCTGGAACTCCTCTCGAAGGCGGCGGACTTAGCGCCGGGAGTGCCCGTGGTGGTCATAACGGCCCACGGAACGATCGAAAGCGCGGTGGACGCGATGAAGCGCGGCGCCTTCGACTACATCCTCAAGCCCTTCAATCCGGACGAGCTGGAGGTGGTCGTTCGCAAGGCCCTCGAACATCGCAGGCTCCTCGTTGAGAACGAGCTTCTGCGCTCGGCCTTGGGCGACGACTCTCATGCCCCCGTTATGGTAGGCGCCGACAGCGGCCTGGCCGAGGTGAGTGCCCTCATCGAGCGTGTGGCGGCCAGCGGCGCGACGGTTCTCATCACGGGCGAGAGCGGCACCGGCAAGGAAGTGGCGGCGAGGCGCATCCATTACCTGAGCCCGAGGCGGGAGAAACCGTTTATCTGCGTCAACTGCGCGGCACTCTCGGCGGGGCTCCTGGAAAGCGAGCTCTTCGGTCACGAAAAGGGTGCCTTCACCGGGGCCGACAAGATGCGAAAGGGCAGGTTCGAGCTGGCGGAGGGCGGCACGATACTCCTGGACGAGGTTTCCGAGATCGAGCCGGGCCTGCAGGGCAAGCTCCTGCGAGTGCCTCCGCAATGCTCTCGCGCATCAGGGCCTGGTCGTCAACGACCGCTATCCTGGTCA
>JAGHCE010000241.1 GCA_021160625.1 Planctomycetota bacterium
CACCGCCGACGTGAAGGCGGAGGGTTTCCTGCCGGACGAGGCGGCATTCAGGCTCTTCTCCGGCGGTCGCGCGCGGCAGGTCTACACCGGCGGGGCCGACGGGCTCTATGCCCTCAAGCTCGAGCGGGTCAGGGAGGATTTCGCCTTCGACGTCGCCGTCGGCGACGCCCGGTCGGCAAGGTACAAGGTAAAGGTCGTCAAGCCGCCGCGCGTCGCGTCGATTGCCGCCGATCTCGTCTATCCGGAATACACGAGGCTGCGACCAATGAGGCTCGCCGGCGGCGACATAAGCGCCCTTGAGGTAACGACCGTGAGTGTTTCGGCCGACTTCAACAAACCCGTGCGCTCGGCCAGAATCGTCTTCGAAGACGGCGAGACTGTCGATGCAACTCTCACGCCCGAGAATACAACGGGACGCTTTGACTTCGATATCCGCCGGACAACGACCTACCGTGTCGATCTTGTCGACGGCTACGGCTTCAAGAACACCGCCCCTGCAACCTACAGGATTACCGCCGAGGTGGACAATGCCCCGTTTGTGACGCTCGATCGGCCGGTGCGCAACATAACGGCGGTGCCCGGCGCTGTGATCCCCGTCGAGGGCAAGGCCGGCGACGACTACGGGCTCTCTTTCGTAAGGCTCTGCTACAGCGTAAAGCGCAAAGGCAGCCCCCCGGAGCAGGAACAAATCATCCTGGCGGCGGCGGCGCCCGAGCCGCGCCTGGAGGTCTCGCACGCCTGGGGTCTCAAAACTCTTGCGCTTGCGCCCGGCGACGAAGTGGTCTACTACCTGTCTGCCGAGGACAACCTCCCCGGAGGCGCCCAGGAAACCGTCAGCGAAAAGCTCACTGTACGCATCGTGACCATGGCGGAAAAACTCGCCGAGATCGAAGCGATGACACGCAGAATCCAGGCGAACCTGCGCAACCTCGAACGCAGGCAGAAAGAAACGAGGACGGCCGTGGAAAATCTGCCTGTCCGAGCTCCGGGAGGCGCGTCCTGAAACCGCTTGCAACAGCGCTGATATTGGCCTTTCTCCTGCCGGCGGCGACCGCCGGCGAATCCGAAATCGTCAAAGCGGAAGACGCCCAGCGGGACGTGGGCTTCCTCTCCACACAGGAAGCGGCGGACTTCTCGCTTCTGGCCGAGGAATACGAAATAAACTTTGGCGCCGACGAGGGCCGCCGGGCCTCGGACGCGGCGGCGCTCCTGGCCCACGTGGCGCGCGAGGACGTCCCGCCGGTGGTTGACAATATCCGGGCGCTGAGGACCGCAAAAAACCGCCAGGCCCGTGACGCGGTCGCCGCGATCACCGCCGGCCAGGAAATGATACTCGAAAAGATTCGCACGCTGATTGATGCGGCGGCAGCAGATGCCTCGGCGGATATGCTGGCCCGGCGGTGCCAAGCGATTATAGAGGAACAGACCGGCCTGGGAGAGGATGCCCGGAAAGTCGCCGCCGCCACGCTGGGCAAGACGCCCGGCGAACTCTCGCGCGAGGAGGCGGCCCGCCTCGACAACCTGGAAAAAGCGCAGGCTCGCCTCGCCGGGGACGTCCGCGACCTCGAAAACGAGGCCGAGCGTCTCGCTCGCGACACCCGTACTGACGCTGACTTCAGGGTACGCGTGAAAGATGCCCTCGCCGCGGCCCGCCTCGCCGAGGCCGCTTCGTTGATGGAAAAAGCGTCGGACTCCCTCGGCGAAAACAGGATCGGCCGGGCAAAGATCGACCAGGACGCGGCGACCGACAGGCTTGAAACATTCAGAAAGGCCCTCGCAGGCGATGCGACCGCCGGGGAGCCGCGTGCGGCCGTGCAGGAACTGATCGAAGAGCAGGCCGCCGTCCTCGGGGAAACCCGCCGAGCGGATAAGCCGACGGATTTCGAACGGCTCGTCCGGCGCCAGGAAAACGTGCAGCAAAAGACCGGGCAAGTCTCCTCCGACCTCCAGGACAAGCCCCTCGCATCCGCATTCCTGGCCGCCGCCGAGGAAACAATGAACCAGGCCGCCAGGGAGCTTGCCGACGCCCGCCAGGAGCCAGGCGGTTCGGATTCCCACAGGGGCGCGGCCACCACCCGCCAGGAGCAGGCGGCGGACTTTCTCGCCGGGGCAGCGAAGGCATTGGACGACCCGACGCTTGGGAATCTCCTCAAGGGGCTCGCGGAATCCCTCGACGACGTGGATGACGACGCCCGCCGACTGGAGACGCTAAGCGGGATAATTGAGGAGCAGACCGGCCTGAAGGAGGAAACGCAGGCCTCGGCCCGCCAGCCGCAGGCACTTGCAGGCCTTGCGCCCCGGCAGGAGGATCTCGAAAGGAGGCTCTCTCGGCCGACGGCGGCGGACCAGGCTCCCGGAAGCCCGGAGAGCACGCCGCAAAAGTCCCCCTTCGGCGCGAGTGCGGACAAGGCCAGGGAAGCGATGTCGCGTGCGGCGGAGTCCCTCAAGAGCGCAGACGCTCCCTCTGCCGCCAGCAGCCAACAGAAAGCGATAGACGCCCTCAAAGAGGCGCGCCGGGACACGGCCGCCGAGATGATGCAGACGGCCGAGGACCTTCAGAGGCTGACCGACCCCATAAGGCAGGCCAACATACCGACTCCGTTGCCGCAGGATGCCGAGGCGCTCATTGCCCAGGCCGAAAAGGCTCTCAAGGCCGTCGAAGCGGCACGCAAGGCTTCCAGTCTTGCTGAAAGTCAGAAACAGCTGGCCCGTCAAAGCGAAACAATCGAGCCGAATGCGACTGCCCCTCTGGCACAGGCAGCCTCCCGGGAGCAGCATCTCGCGTCCGAGGCGCACAGCCTCGCCGAAGCCGCCGACGCCAACGCACAGTTTGCACAGCAGGCCGCCGCTGCGGGCCGGGAGATGACGGCGGCCGCCGGCGACCTTCGCGGCGGGCAGCCGCAGCAGGCAACCGGCCGGATGGACACGGCCGCGTCTCTCCTGCAGACGGCCGTCATAAGCGCCCTCACGCCGGGACCTCCCAGCAGCCGGGAAAGTCGGCTCCCTTCAATAAGCGGCGACCCGCAAAGGGGCATCGGCTTCCACCGGACGCGCCCCATAGGCACTCTCAGCCGGAAGCCTGCAGACGCCGCCTGGCTTGCAAGGTTGCCTGCAGGCACCTCTGTGGATATTATGCAGGCGGCACAGGGGGCGTTCCCCCACGGCTACGAGGAAGTCCTGAGAAAATACTACGAGTCCCTGGCGGGCGGAGGTGACAACAAGTGAAAACAACGATAGGCGGCAGGGAACTGATACTGATTCCCTCCCCAAAGGATGCAGCTTTCACGGGTAAACTCCTGGAAAACGTATCCGTCAAGGATCCGCTGGTGGCGAGGCTGGCACCAACTGCAGGGGCAAGAGAATTGCCGCTTGAATTCGCCGAAGACGCGAATCTTCCTGAAGGCGGCTATCGCCTGGAGATATCGCCCGACGGCGTCGAAGTCACAGCCGGCGATGATGAAGGCAGGCGAAACGCCCTTTCCACGGTTGCCGAGATGGTCAGGCAGACAGGCGGCGTTGCCGTCGCCCGCATAGAAGACGCCCCCGGCTTTCCGGTCAGGGCGGTCATCGAGGGGTACTGCGGTAAGCCGTGGCCGCAGGAGGGACGCCTGCGGATGTTTGAATTTATGGCGCTGAGAAAGTTCAACCTCTTCCTGTCGTCCACGCGCGCGCCGAAGACATCCTTCAACTGGAGGGACCCGTTCGACGAGGCGGATCTCGCCGAGATGGCCGAGGCCTTCGAGGCCGCCGAAGCCCTCGGCATACACTACGTGTTTTCCATCCGGCCGGCGGACATCACCGTGTCTAATGACGAGGACCGCAAGGCGCTCCTAACGAAGATCAAGGCCGTCTTCGACCTCGGCGTGCGGCGCTTTATGCTCTTGGAGGACGACGTGTCGAGGCCGCTTCCGGAGGCTGACGCGGCCGCTTACGGAGACTACGGATCGGCGCACACGGCACTTGCCGGAGAGGTCCACAACTACCTCACAGGCCTCGACGGGAATTCCAGGCTCATCTTCTGCCCGACCCCCTACACCACCATGTCGTCGCGCGGACCCGGAATGCGCGACTACCTGGCGAAGATGAAGCAGTCCCTGCCGCGGGACGTGGAAGTCATCTGGACGGGCCCCTACTGCTGCAGCTCCCGGATTACGGCCGCTAACGCCCGCTATTACGGCTCTCTTATCGGGCGAAAGCCCTTCCTGTGGGACAACTATCCCGTCGTCGACGGCAGGCCGGGAGTGCTCTTTCTCGGGCCGATCAGGCGGCGGGCGGCGGACCTTTCGCAGGCGGTCTCCGGGTACGGCACAAATCTTATGGATTACCCCGTATTGAACTTCGTCCCCGTGTCGACAATCGCCGAGTACCTGTGGAATCCCGAAACCTACTCGGGCGAAGCGGCCATCGAGGAGGCAATGAAGATTGAGCTCGGCGAAAAGGCCCTGCCGGCGGCCGCGCGCATCGTCGAGATATTCTCCACACCGGGCAACCTGCCTACCAGAGAAGAAGGGCCGGCCGGGGCCACGGAGGTTTACCTGGAGAAAAAAGGCGACCCGGAAGCGGCCGCGCAGCTTGAACGAATAAGCGCTGAACTGGAGGGGCTCGTGGACAAACTTGCCCGCCTTACCGACAATGCCGAATTTGTCCAAGCGGTAAGGGCGGCGGTTTCAAACTTAGTGGTGCTGGCCGGGCCGGTGCGCCTCGACGTGGAGATCGAGAGGCTTCGCGCGGCGGGCGACGAGGAAGGCGTCGAGAAACTCCAGCAGCAGCGCCAGGCGATGTACGAGAAGTTGAAGAGTGACTTGAAACACGAAAACCTGGCGGCGGTTTCATATCTTAACGGCAACTGGCGCTACTACCGCGAGCTCACAGGCGATACGTCGACGACAATCTGACAAGATATGACGCCGACCCTGTGGGGTGGCGCAGCGGCTTCCCCGCAGTCGCGCTTCAGGCGTAGGCGTGAAGCCCCGAGAGAAGGTAGTTCACGCCGAAGAAGGTAAACGCCACCGCGATAAACCCGGCCACCGCCGCCAGCGCGCGCAGGATTTCCCGTTTGCCCTTGAGCAGGGCCAGGTGAAGGTAACCCGCATACACCAGCCACGTGACAAGCGCCCACGTCTCCTTCGGGTCAAAGCCCCAGTACCGCCCCCAGGCCTGCTTTGCCCAGGCCGCACCGGTCAGTATCCCCACCGACAGGAAGACGAAGCCGAAAAGGGTCGTCCCGTAGGCAAGGTAGTCAAAGCGAGACCGCTTCTTGTCGCTGCGGGAGGCCAAAACCGCCAGGGAGGCCGCAAAACCCAGCGCAAAGGCCGCATACGCCACAAAGCAGGTAACGACGTGTACCTGGAGCCAGAGGCTTTGAAGCGCCGGAACCGGCGGCATGATCCCGCGCTTGACCGGCGTGAACTCGGCAACGGCAAGCACCACCGCCGCAAGAAGCGCAGCCATAGCCGAAGCCGCATACAGCCGCCGGGAAAGGCACGACATAAGCCCCAGAAAACCCAGCACCGCCGCGAGAATCATCAGCCCCTCATATGAATTATTCACAGGAATGCGCCCGGCGACAAAGCCGTAGACAACGACCGCCGCAAGGTTGACTCCAAACGCCACGGCCAGAAGGCCCGCCGCCAGGCCCCGGGAAGCCTTCCTTGCGACCAGCACCACCGACACGGCCCCAACGACAAGGTAGAGAAACGCCGAGATGACAAACGGCTTGACACGATAGAGGGCCGCCTCCGCTGTGAGCATGCCCGCGCTGACGCCCGCCGCGTCGTAGCGTGCCTCAAGAAACGATGCCAGCGCATCGGCCGCCGCGGCAAAATCATCGGCAGAGGGCCCCTCAGAAGTAAGCGCCGCCGTGACGGCGTCCACATACCTTTGAAAGTCGACCAATTCAGGGGAAAGTAACTCCCCGGCCCTCGTGTCTCCATCCGAAGAAAGAGCCATTGCGGTCACGTCGGATGCACAAAGCCATCGGCCTGGTGCAGGATAGAGCCGAACACTCCCAAGACCCCCTGCCGGTGCACAGTCCCCGAAACAGCCGGTGCCGGCGAGTAGGAAAACGAGAAGGCCGTCCCTCCCTCCTGATGCCTGCGCAAGTTTATCGGGCACCCTGAGGTCGCGGTTGCGCCCGGCGAACTCGGCGGCCACGGCCGAGAGCGGCTTTATCCGGCCGCCGTCCTGAACCGCGACGAGCGACAGGCGCTTGAGGCCGCGCGCAAGCGGCGATGCGGACGAGGTGTCCGCCGCGGCCCGCCCGCCGCAGGCCGCGACGGCCGCCACGGCGGCCAGTATCAAAATGCAGGACTTAGTTTTCATCCGACTTCCCTTGATGACGCGCCCTTCGCATTCTGGCCACAAAGCCCATCACCAGGCCGGCAATCACCAGCACCCCTGCGCCAAAGACTACGCGCGCGCCCGGGTCGCGTGAAACCTGCAAGGTAACGCTGCCGTCCGGGCTGATATCGGAAAGATATATGTCATAAGGACCCTCGGCCACCGGGTGGTTTACGCGCAGAGTCTCGGATCGTTTGCCGGAATCCCCCTTTGACGTGATCGTGATGTCGGCCTGGTACTCCTTCGGGATGAGGCTCCCGTCGTAAAGGACCGTCCGGCAGTCGTCAAGCGTCATCTCAAACGGCAGCGCCACGCGCGTCGGGGCGAATGTCACCATATAGCTCGAATCCCCCACTTGCAGGACACCCGGCATCCCGCCGTAGGAAACCTCCACACTGCCGGCAGCATCGCCGTCGGCGGCCAGCAGCGTTAGCCGCGGCAGGCCGAAGGTGCCGGAAGACGGCTCGTAGAGTGCCGTAACCCGCAGTGCCCCGGCCCGCAGGACACGGCTGCGGCCGAGGCGCCCGGACACACCTTCGAACGGCAGCCGCAGGCTGATTGTGCCGCCGCTTTCGTCCGCTATCGTCACCTTGAAATCCCTCAGCGTCATCGCATCCGCCGAGGTGCCCCTCTCCAGCACGACAAAGCCCCCCTCGCGCAGCAGCAGGCTCACAAACGCCCCCAGCAGGACAACGAGAAGACCTGTGTGAAGAATGATGTACGAGATGTTGCGCCGATGCCAGGGGCGTGCGAGGATGCAGGCCGTGATACTTGCCGCGAGCGCCGCGCCGAGAGCAACGAATGGGAACGTTCGATAGACGCGCGCAAGGGCGGCCTCGGTAGGCAGCAAGACGGCGGCCCCGGCGGCGACCACCGTCAGGGATGCTATGATCGCAATTGCAAACCATGCCGCGCGAAGCAGCCGGGAAAGCATCCGGAAGACCACAAGCGTCGCAGGCAGCAATACCACCACAAGGATGCCCCAGCGCTCGCGAATCTCACCGGCCGTCGCCACGGGCAGGTTGGCCCACACGAGTGCACCGCACACGTAGAGCGCGGCAAAGAGGACGAGGGCCTTCCCCTCGCTCAAGGGATAAAGCGGCAGGGCAAAGGGGCTCCTGTTTTTCCCGAAGGTCTCCATACGCCGAGAGATTATACGCAAACCGCCGCCGTGCGCACAGGCCTCGTGCGATTTTCGCGGCGGCGGGCTCGGCTACTATGCATCGCGCGAAGCAGCGGTATAATGTGCGCTGCCCGAAATGGCCCGGAAAGCGCTTCGGGCCGAGGGGATGTTGACGGGAGCACCGCAGGGATGGCACATTCGCAGGGGTTTGAGGCCTTCGAGGCCTGGGGATACGCCTGGCAGGCGGCGCCTGCCTTTGCCGACGTGGTGAAAAGCGACGCCCGCGCCGGGGCCCCTTCCCCCGCCGCCGAAATCGTGAAGGCCGGCCCCGCCAGAGAGGTCTGGCGCTTCCAGGCGGCGACAGCGGCCGAGCGCTTCGACGTCTTCGCCAAGAAGTGCCTGCTTCCCGACGCAAGAGACCGCCTCAAGTACGCCTTCCGGCCGGCGAAGGCCTGGAAGGAATGGAGGACGCTCCTGGAACTGCGGCACCGTGGCGTGGCCGTACCGGAGCCGCTTGCGGTGGGAGTCGCGCGCAGCGGAGCGCTTCTCTCGTCCTCGATACTCATCACGAAAACGCTCACAGACGTCGTGCCGCTTGACGCCTATGTCCTTGGGCACATCGACGGTGCCACGCACGCCGAGGTGGCCGTATTCACCGCTGCCCTGGCGGACTTCCTGCGCCGGATTCACGAAGCGGGCCTGCTGCACAGGGATTTCCACGCGGCCAACATTATGGTTGCGCAGGGGGTCTCGGGCCCGCAGTTTAGTCTTGTGGACCTTGCGGACGCGCGCGTCGGCCGGGGGCTTCTTGCCGGAGAGCGGCTGGAAAACATCGCCGTCCTCGGCCACTTCTTCTGCCAGGTCGCACCAAGGCACTGGAGGCTGCGGTTCCTGAAGGGGCACCTTGCCGACGAAGAGGACTACTGCCGGGCCTCTCGTCTCGTCGAGCACCTCGCCGAGAAGGGGATGAGGCGCATATGGGCCAAGCGTGACCGCCGCATCTTCGGCGAAAACAAGTACTTCCGGCAGGTGCAAACCGGCAGGCTCTCCGGGCATATCCGGCGCACGCCAACGGCGGCGGCTGCAATCGCCCTCTTCGAGGGAAAAGACTCCTTCGAAAAGGCCGATTTGATAATCAAGGACTCACGCTCGTCGAAGGTGGGCGTCTTTTCCGTCGAGGTTGACGGTCAGACCAGGAGAATACTCGTCAAGCGGCGCAATCCAAGGCGCACGTGGAAGGTGCTTTTTGACCCTTTCCGGATGTCGCGCGGGAAAAAGGGGTTTTTCTTCGGTGCGGCGTTTGCCAACAGGCTGCTACCGACGCCGCCGGTTCTGGCGGTATTGGACGAGAGGCACTTCGGTGTCATAAGGGCCAGTTACGCCGTCTTCGAATACATAGAAGGCACCGAGAACCTGGCCGCGCTTGCGGCGGCGCGTGGGGCGGGCGGGCTTCCGGCGCGCCTTCACGCCAAGCGGGGAATGTTTCTCAGACGCCTCGCACAAACGCTAAGGCGTATGCACTGGTGCGGCTTCTCGGCAAGGGACTTGAAGGCCGCAAATATCCTTATTTACGAAAGGGCCGGACGGCTCGAATTTGCAATAAGCGACCTCGACGGCGCGCGCCTTTACCCCGGGGGCGTCCCCGAGCGCATCGCAATCCGCAACATCGCCAGGCTTTATTTCGACGCATCCTGGCTGGGCGCCGTCACCAGGCGCGAGGCGATTGACTTCCTCAAGGACTATCTCGGCCCCGCAAGCCGCGAGCGCACCAGTAGATGGGTTTCAGGAATATCCCGATTCATTCAGGCCAAGAGGCAAACGTTCAAGCCAAAGGGCATCTTTGCCGCAAGCTCCCTTCCCCACTAAGTCCTCGCTTTTACACGCTCCATAAAGGCGTCAACATACCGGCCGAGAAGTTCGGCGTCAAGGTCGAACCCGCGGACCTGCTCTGCCTCCAACCGGCACCGGCCGACGAGCTCTTCGGGACGCTTGGCTTCGACGGCGGCTCCGCCGAGAATCGCCGCACCGTAGGCTGCCCCTCCCGCATTGCCGAAAAGAACCTCGGCCCCCGGAAAGAGCGCTGCGATTACCCCTCGGTACAGCGGGTTGCCCCTTCCAATATGCCCCTCGATGAATATCCTCTCCACGGCGTCGCCGGCGGCCATCCGTATCGCCTGGTAACCCTGGACGGCAAGGGACAGGTCAACGACGCACCAGGCGTACGCAGCGTCCCGGAAGATGGTGTCGAGCCCTTCGAGCCGCGCGACGCTCCCTGGGAAGAGCCCCGATCCGCGCTCTACGGTCGGCAGCGCAAAGGCCTGCCTCGCCGTCAGCACGTCGCCGAGGACGTCGAGGTCCACCGTTTCGGGATGCGGCCAGGCCGGGAGGACCTTGTGCCTGTAGAAATCGAACTCCGCGCCTCCTCGGAAGATCGTCGTTTTGACCGGGCCGCCGTAAATACTCCTGTTGAAAAACACCTCCCTGCCGAGTTCGTCGGCGTCGAAGCGAGCCTCGGCGCGCGGCGACATCGTGACGACCCAGGTGCCGCTGTCCTGGACGACGAAGTCCCGAAGGCCCTCGGCGAAATACGGCACGAGCGCGGCGTTGGAGTCGTGAACACCCGTTGTGACGACGGTCGACAGGGGCAGGCCGGTTTTCCGGGCGATCTCAGGGGTAATCGTGCCGACGGCCTCCCAGCTCTTCCTGAAAGGCGGCGGCGGGAGCTTGTCCGTGACGCCGAGCGAATCGGCCACGCTGCTGTACTTGTCGCCCGATATGTCCAAAAGATACCCGTGACAGCCCAGATATGTCGGCTCGGCCGCCTTTGCCCCGGTCAGGAGAAACGCCAAGTACTGCGGGAACATCAGGATGTCCGTTACCTTCTCGAAACGCTTCGGGTAATGCTCCTGCAGCCAGGAAATTTGCTTCGCGTGGTTGATGAGCCAGCCGAAGCGGGCCGTACCGGTCCGGCGCTGCAGCTCGTCGGGCCCGGCGCCCACGCGGCGGTAAAAGGCCTCGTCGTCGGCGGGGGTAATCTCCTGCTCGTAGGAGACAATCGGAAAGACGAGGCCACCGTCACCGTCGAAGACCGTGCCGGCGCCGTTCGAGAGAAGCGCAATCGTGGCCCCGTGAGTAGTTATTGAGACGCATCGGATATCTTCGTAATCGCGCGCCGCTTTTCTTAACCCCTCGATCATCCATTCGTAAACAGACGCCATATCGTCCGAAAGTATGCCGTCGACCTCGACCTGCCCAAAGACGACGCCCTTCTCGCCGGGGTTGAGGCAAACGAGGTCCGAATCATAGACGAAGAGCTTCTTGTTGGTCTTCCCGATGTCGAGAACAACAATCCCGTAGTCGGTCATAGAGTGACTCGCCTTCTCCGCCGGGTGGTTTGCCACCGGAAAAACTACCCGCAAGCACCTTCGAGG
>JAGHCE010000111.1 GCA_021160625.1 Planctomycetota bacterium
CATCAGCCCTACATAACTACTTTCTATCAGCTCCATAAACATAATACAAGGGTGGGCTTTAGCCCACGCGGTTGGCCTTCTGCGGGCGAGGCGTGCCTCGCCCCTACGAGCGATACGTGTGTCACGGCGGGTACGCCACACCACCGGTGCATAAATCTTGCCCCGGCCGTGCGAATCATAATTCCGCGCGCGCCAGCCAACAAGTAGGGCGGACATTCTTGTCCGCCGTCGTTTACCCCGCGTGCGCTAAAGCGCACCCTACACAACGATGTGCCACTGGCGGCCTCAGGACCAGCCGTACTCGTAGCCGGTTTCGTACATAGCGACGACGTTTTCCGGCGGGCCCACTACCTGGATATTGTGACAAGGGGCGAGGATGTAGCCGCCGCCGGCACCGAGTATGCTCAGGTTGTCTATGACCTCTCGGCGAACCTCCTCGGCCGTTGCGAAGGGCAGTGTTTGCTGGTTGTCAACCGCGCCGTGAAAGATGATATCGTCGCCGAAGTCGCGTTTTAGCCCTTCGCGGTCCATCCCCTTGCAGCGCCACTGGACGGGGTTGAGCGTATCGCTGCCGATTTCTATCATCCGCGGGAGAATCTTGCGAATGGCCCCGTCGCTGTGGTGGAAGACCCAAACGCCCGATGAGTGTGCAAGGTCCATCATACGTTTCATCCGAGGGATGAAAAATTCCTCGATCTGTGCAGGGGAGAACAGCAGGTCCTCCTGGCCGCCCATATCCTCCGCGACGTAGCTTGCCATAACGGCGCCGCCGGCCGCCTCGTATATGCGGGTGGTGTTTTCGTAGCACAGGTCAAAGAGCTTGTCGAGGCAGTAGTGTACGATCTCCTTATTGAGAAGGAGGTCCATATAGGCCTGCTCGCGGCCTCTCAGGTCCGCATAGGTCAGGAAGGGCTCGCTGCCGCCGCCGAATATGGGCCGCTCTCCGGCCGCCTTGACCTCGGCGGCGATGCCGCTGTAGTCGTACCAGTCCGGGCTCGGCCAGGTGTAGCCGGCCTCGATCTCACCTGCGGAATTGAAATCGGCAAGTGGGTGGTGAATGCACTCACCATATGCACCCTGGCCGTAGTCCACCATCCTGAACACGCAGCCGAACGCGTCGGTGTTTTCGGCAAGGGCCGGCCCGACGTAGCGTGAGCTTACGGTGACGTGCGCGTCGATGTGCAGCCGCGAGAAAATCTCTTCGTCGGTCGCCACGGAGAGGTGGCTTTTGAGCTTCGCCGTGGCCTCGTCGGTGGCCTGGTAGTCCATCGGGACCCTGTCGGGCTTGCGGCGCTCGAGGACGGCCAGCCACCGCTCGCGGGACGTCATAGTCTCAGCAGGCATTTCTGTGCCCCTTTCCGGTTTGAAAGGCCCGAAACTGCGAGAACGAGATTTCTTCCCGCACCGGCATCAAAACCTACAAAGTAACAAAGACGCCCCGGACCTCCACAAAAAAGCCCGTTTGCCTCGGTTTTGCGGAGTAATTGTCCCAAGGAACGTGTCGAGCGACATAGGTGCGGCTTGCCGCGCCTTCGCAAGGCCGGTTGACTGCCACGGACATCGTCCGTGACCTTCCCACTTAGCAAAAAGGGGTCGAAGACCCCCGGACAGGCCCTTGACCTGCCGCGCGCCGTGCGTATGACATACATAAGGATTTGCCATTTATGAAAGGAGACGGTTATGGAACGCGTGAGGCTCGGTTCAAGTGAACTCAGGGTGTCCCCTGTCTGCTACGGTTCGTGGCAGCTCTCGCCGAAGTTCTGGGGCGACCAGCCCAGGGACGTGCTCATTGCTGCGATGCGGCGCGCCTTCGAGGTAGGGGTAAACTTTTACGACACGGCCGACGCCTACGGCGACGGGCTTTCGGAAACGGTTATGGGCGAGGCGCTAAAAGACCTCCCGCGCGAGGAAATCATCGTCGCGACAAAAGTCTACGCGCATTTCTTCCCGGACGGTCACCGGCACGGGGACCTCTCGAAGGAGTTCATCCTGCAGGAGTGCGACGCTTCTCTGGCGCGCCTCCAGATGGATTATATCGACCTCTACCAGTGCCACTCGTTTGACCACTCAACGCCGATGGAAGAGACCGCCGACGCGATGCAGACACTCCTCAAGGCGGGCAAGATCCGCGCCTACGGCGTCTCGAACTTCACGGTCGAACAGATTCGCCTGGCGAAAAAATGCGGCAACTTCTCCACGCTCCAGCCGCGCTACAACCTGTTGCAGAGGGATTCCGAGCGGGACCTCCTGCCGTACTGTTACGCCGAGGACGTCGGAACGCTCGTTTACAGCCCGCTTTGCAGTGGGCTCTTGACAGGAAAGTATAAAGGTACGGAGCAGTTCGACGATTTCAGGGCGAAGTGGGACGCCTTCCAGGGGGAGAAGTTCGCGGAGCTCTGCGGCCGCGTGCGAAAGCTTGCCCCTATCGCCGAGAAGTACGACCTTTCCATTATCCAGCTCGTCCTGGCGACTACCCTGCAGCACCCCCTGATAGACGTCGTCATCGTCGGCATCAAGAAGCCCGAACACATCGAAGAGGCCGCCGCAGTAATGGGCCGGACCATAAGCCGCGAGGACTACTACAAGGTGATAAACACCGTCGGCACGCTGTAAGAGCATCAATGTGCGTCACGTCTCTGCAAGTTTGGAGGCTCTTAGCCTCCGTATGTCTGGGGCACGCCGTATCCCTACGGAAGCAATGTGGCACTGGTGGCCCTACACGGCGGGTAAACTTGTCCACCAGTGGCAGTGGGGGGCTTCGCCCCCTTTCTGCTACGGGGAGACACGTGCGATGTCCGTGGCAATCATTACGACGCCGGTCTGCCTCTGCCTGTCAGTTTGGCAGTGGGTCGGTGCTCTGGATACTGTTATGTGTGCATCCGCTTATGGGATGTGTGGTCGCAAGGTATTGCCGCATTGAGGGTTACGCCGGCCGGTGTGCGCGGACACGCAGCGCAGCGCAGGCTGGCACGATATTTGCGTTTTGTACTTGCGGACAGGATTGGCCCCGGAAGATAAGGAGACAAGGCTATGAGCATTCTGGGACGTTACTTCGGTTTGCCCTATGGGGTGCTGCAGAGGCAGTTCGAAGAGCTACTGGATGAGGGGCTCCCGCTTGCGCGATGGGCATCGCTTGAGACAGCGGTCCCTCCGGCGAACATTTACGAGACGGCCGAGGAGGTCGTGATGGAGTTCGAGGTACCCGGCGTGCCCAGGGAGAACATTGATCTTACGACGACGGACACGTCGGTAACCTTGAAGGTGACGAGGCGCCTTGAGGGGGACATTCCCCCGGAGAAATACCACGTGCGCGAACGCTGGCGCGGCGAGCTCGGCCGGACATTGAGTGTTCCATCGAAGGTTGATTCCGGTGCGGCAAAGGCCGAGTTCGCCAACGGTGTCCTGACCGTAAGGCTTCCGAAGAAAGGCCGGCCCGGTGCGAAGCGGATAGAGGTGCAAGCGGGCTAAGGCCGGAAAGGATGGTTTGTTATGACTGGCAAGACCCGGAAGGAAACGAAAAGAAAGGCCTGCCGAAGGCCGTACGTGGACGTCTTCGAGACCGACCGGAACGTCGTGCTGCAGTTTGAGCTGCCGGGAATCGCCTCGGATGAAATCGAGGTGGGCGTGGAAGGCGACTCGCTGCGGGTCGAGACGACCGCTATGATAGACGGCGGCGGGCGCGGTGAAGTGTTGCTGAGAGAGTTTGTCCCAGCCAACTTCTACCGCGAGTTTGTCCTGTCAAGGGATCTTGACCGGGAGAACATCCATGCGTCGTGGAGTAATGGTGTGCTCACGCTCAAGGTCCCCAAGGCGGCCGAGGCACAGCCCCACAAGATCGAAATCCGGACGCCGGAGTAGGGCGGAAAGCGCCTGGCTTGGCGTCCAATTACAAAGGAGGTGCGATTATGGCTCTTTTGCCGAAAAGGAAGAAGGACAGGGAGGAAAGGTATCCGGTGTTGTCGCTTAGAGACGAGATGAACCGCCTCTTCGACGACTTCTTTGGCGGCGGCCTGCTCAGGGCGCCGCTGGGCAGTGAGTGGCTGCCGGCACTTGACGTTTCCGAGACCGACACCGGTATCGTCGTGAGGGCCGAGGTGCCCGGCATTGCCCCCGAAGACATCGACATCTCGCTTACGGGCGATACCCTTATCATCAAGGGCGAGAAGAAACAGGAGGAGAAGAAGGAAGAGGAAAATTACTACCGAATGGAAAGGTGCTATGGCTCCTTTCAGCGGGTAGTAACACTGCCGGGCTCGGTTGACGCGTCGAAAGTGACGGCGACGCACAAGAACGGGGTGCTGACGGTGACGCTCGAAAAAAAGGAAGAATCCAAGGCCAAGGTCATCGACATCAAGGTCCAATAGCAGTCGGCGTTACGGCATCCTGGGTGTTCACGCGCGTCCTGTTGCGATGCACAAGGCCCCACAACGGCACAGCGGCTGGGGGGCTGGGGC
>JAGHCE010000129.1 GCA_021160625.1 Planctomycetota bacterium
ACGAAAAGGAGTCCCCCGCCACCCTCGCTGACGAACGCCCGGAGGTTTTCCAAATCCCTCGGCAGGAAAAAGGCGGGGTCAACATCGCCGATGACGACCACGTCAAAGGCGAAAAGCTCCTGCCTCGTCGCGGGCAAGCGCGTGATGTTGTAGTCCGCCGCGGCTATGTCCCTGTCGGCGAATCTCAACAGCAGCCTCGGTGAAATCCTGTCGCCGCGGAGAATCGCGTTCTTGAGAAACCGGTACTCCCAGCGCGGGTTCTCCTCGATATAGAGGACCTTGAGTTTTTCCCTGGCTACGTGCACCGTCCGTTCGAGCCGGTTGTCGGCGGTGTTTTCTTCCGAGGGAAGCGCATCCGCCTCGACCTCGTAGACAAGGTCTCCCTCTTCGTCCGGTGTGAAGTTGAGCCGCACCAGGTTCACCGTCCCCGCCGGCTGGGCCTCGGCCGTGGCGACCACCTTGCCCTGTCTCTTGAGCGCGACCCTGGCCGGCCCCGTGACGGCCCCCGAAAACTCCACCTCGGCGAAAAACGCCGACGGCTCACCGGCGAGCAGCAGTCCCGGACCCAGCACGCGCTTGACGGTGACGTTCGGTCGCCCGGACTGGCCAAAGGGGACCGCGAAAACCTTGACGCCGCGGGCCGCGAGGTCCTCCGCGGCCGCGGCAAGGGACCGTCCGGCGTTCGACGCACCGTCCGAGAGGACCAGCACCGAGGCGCCGGGCGCCCTCGGGGCCGCCTGGGAGAGGGCGTCGCCAATGGCCGTGGCCGTTCCCTCGGGGTGAATGTCTTCGAACAGGCGCTCCCATTGCCGGCGCCCGCCGTTGCCGGGCGGCAGGAACTCGGCGGCGCTGTCAAACGTGTAGACCTTGAGGTCGAACGCCTCCTGGAGCCGCTCGGCCGAGCCGACAAGAGCGTCGCGCGCGGCCCAAAATCTCGTCTTGTCGCCCGCATCGCCGCAGTCACGCTCGGACATACTCTCGGACGTATCCAGGAGGACCGCCAGCGGCCTGCCGCGGCTGAGGACCTCCTCCCTTTTCGTCACCGCCCCGGCGAGGATGAAAATCGCCAGCGCAAACCCGCCGAGGCGCAGCCCGCCAAGCACCACCCTCCGGCGCCTGCCGGCCCCTTCATCCCAACGAATATAGTAAGCATACACCGCCGCGCCCAGCGCAAGAGCGCCCAGCAAAATCACCCATGGTACGACAAGAGGCTCAAAATAGAGCGTCCCCGCTCCCATTATGCACCCCTCTTGAAAACCCACACAAGCAGCATCTCCAGCAGAAGAAGGCCCAGCGCCGCCGTGAGGAGGTACCCCGATATCTCCCGCCCCCGTACGCCCCTTGCCACCGCCGAGGCGAAATCCTCCGGCTCGGCCAGCACCTTTCCTCCGAAGGCCCTTTCGAGCGCCGCAGAGTCCGCCAAGCGGACCTCGGATTCCGACGGGGCCACGTTGGCCGCCACAGTGTGCCCCTCCAGCCGATAAAAACCCGGTTCACGGGGCGTAAATCTCCAGGCAAAGCCGCCCCCGGCGGTCACGAGCCGGGCATCCACCTCGCCCGAGGGGCCATTGATGCGAGTCTCCTGTGAGGCGGCCTTAGCGGGGACGAGAAGCGCCCGGCCGCAGTGCGTATTGACCCAGGGCGGGGGCTTCGGGGCGACATAGGCGACGGCTTCGAAAAGAAGCGGCAGAAAGAATGGGCTGATTACAAGGTCGCCGCCCGCGCGGTCGGCGGAGTTGTTGAAAACCGCAACGGCGCCCTCGCCGAGCCGCGCGAACTCCAAAAGCGCCATCTTCCCCCCAGGCGTCTCGACAACCAGCGGCGCCTCCACGTCCGCATCCGCCTCTGTGTCGTTGGCCACCGGCAGGTCCGCAACCGCCGAGAGCGTCACACCCGCGAGGCTGAGCCCTCCCTGGCCGCGTATGAAGGCCGTCACCGGGTGTGAACCAGAAAGCAGGGGGTGGAAGTCCCCCGTGATGCCGCCTGCGGAAATCTCGCCTGCGCGGTAACGCTCTATCCCCGATGCGCCGAGGAACCCGGCCCCCGGGGCTGCGTTGCGGCCGTCGAGAAAGACAACGGCAAACGCTCCTGCGGCAACCCTCTCCCACACGGCCCGGACGACCTCTTCGTCGGACGGGAACTCTCCGGCGAAAATGAATCC
This sequence comes from Planctomycetota bacterium, assembly GCA_021160625.1. GTDB lineage: Bacteria > Planctomycetota > DG-23 > SLPQ01 > SLPQ01 > JAGHCE01. Next base: position 2,162 of record JAGHCE010000129.1, read on the forward strand.
GTCCACCTCGCCTGCAGCCGGAATACGGGTATTCTCCACAAGGATGAAGGAGCCTTCCGGCGCCGAGGAAAGCGCCGCGGCGATGTACTGGCGCGCCTTTCCCTCGAGAAACACAAAGAGCCTGAGCGGCCTCCTCCAGACAATCGCAAACGCCCGATCGTCACCCGCATACGCGTCGGCCGGGATGGTCGCCTCCACAAGGTGCACGCCCGGCGCGTCAAGACCGTCAGCGGCGACACTCGCCGTAACCGCCAGCCCCGGCTCGACCGCCACGCGCGTCACCGTCGCCGGACCGGAGTCGACCGATACCGAAAGGGCGACCACGGCCGGAACACGGGCAAGATCGGCAAGGTCGGCCTGGACAAGCGCACTCGACGCCGTGAACGCCTTCCCGACAGGGGCAAGGGATGTTATACCAACGTTGGAGCCGTCTTCACCGGCGACCGGGACGAGGTAGAGCGCGCCGCTTCGCCGTTTTCGCGCGCCCCCAACGGCGCGCTCGGCGCCGAGGCGGAAGTCACTGATGAGAAAGACTACGGGCGCACGTGACGGAAAGCCCCGTGCCGCACGCGCCGCCTCCTGGAGGGCCAGGGAGTAATCGGTACCGGCCCAGCCGGGCTCGGCCTTTTCCAGAACATCCCGCAGGACGCTCGAATCGCTTACCGGGGCGACGCCGGCGGGAAAATCCACCTCGGAGTCGAACACCGCCACGACCACGCGGCTCTCCCGGCCGAGGGCGGCGAGAATCTCGCGAGCGCGGGCCCTGGCGAAATCGAAAAGAGACCCCGCTCCCCGCGTGTAGCGCATACTGGCGCTTCGATCGAGAAGGATGATGGCGTCGCCGCCGGAAGGGGCACCGCCGCTCAGGATCGGCCTGGCCAGGGCAAGGCCGAGAAGCGCGACGGCAAGCACCCGAAGCGCCATCAGGAGGAGTTCTTCTATTCGCAGCCGCCTGGCCTTGGCGGTGACAGCCTCCATCAGAAACTCCATCGCCGCCCACCGAACGTGCCTGAAGCGGCGCCGGTTCAAGAGGTGGATGATGACCGGCAGCGCGGCAAGGCCTACCCCGAAAAGAAGCGACGGGGCAAGGAAACTCATACGCCCCTCCTTGCCCTCGCCAGGAGATACGCCGCGAGGACCTTGTCGGGCCTCTGGGACGTGGAAGCAACAAGATAGTCCACCTGGCTGCGGACACATCCCGCGCGAAGCGCCGCCATAAAAGTCTCCAGCGCCCCCCTGTAGGTCTTCCGGATGCGCCCGGCATCGGTGAAGAGACGCCCGCCTCCTTCGAGCCCCTCGAAAACACACAGGCCCGAGAGGGGGAACTCCAGCTCGTCGTGGTCGAGCACCTGGAGCGCCAGCACGTCATGGCCCTCGAAGCGCAGGTGCTGGAGACCCTTTACCGTGGCGTCCACGTCCGCGAGGAAATCCGATATCACGACGATGACCCCGCGCCGCTTGAGTATACCGGCCAGCGAGTGAAGCGCCGAGGGAATATCGCCGCGGCCGCCGAGGCCAAGCCCAAGCATCGCCTCGCACATATCGTAGAAGGCCGCCATCCGGCCGACAGGCGCAACGACGGGCGTCAGGCGGTCGGCAAAGCCCATCACGGCGACGACGTCCTGCTGGTCGAGCACGAGGTAGGCAAGGCACGCCGCGGCGAACCTGGCATAGTCGATCTTGGAAAGGTGGGCGCCCCGGTAGGACATTGAACGCGAGGTGTCGATGAGGATGGTGGCCTGGAGGTTCGTCTCCTGCTGGTATTCCTTGAGGTAATAGCGCTCGGTCTTGCCGTAGACCTTCCAGTCGATATGCCGCGTGTCGTCGCCGGGGACGTATTGGCGGTGCTGGGAGAACTCGACGGAGTATCCACGGTAGGGGCTGCGGTGGCGGCCGGCCAGGAAGCCCTCGACGACGAAGCGCGCGGCGAGGTCGAGCCGCTCCATTCCGGCGAGGACTTTCGGGTCAAGAAGGGGCGCCATAGCGAAACCGCTCCGTGGGGTGTCGCGAAGCAAATTTATGTCCCCGCAATATCCGTCGGGGGCAACGGTCGCATCCGGATGCCGCTCTCGTCTATCACCGAGAAGTGCCCGACCCAGTCGGTGCGGCTTGCCAATACGCTTACGATGCGCTGCGCCGCAAGCTCCGGCGACGGCAGCCGGGTCCGTACAAGAACAATCCCGCAGGAATGCGGAAGCCGCTGCAGGAATGCCAAATCGCCGAAATCTTTGTCGAAGGTCAACAGTACGAGACCGTTTTTCACTGCGTGGGCGAGTACTTGCCGGTCGTCCGCACCCGGCATTTCCGCTCGAACCCAGGAGACTTCATGGCCCGCTGCAACAAGGGCCTCGACTGCCATGCGCGGGATATTCTCGGCGGCGGGTATTCTCATCGTTCAGGCCGGTAGGGGGTAAACCTTTTCGGACTTCAACACCTCGGCGGCGCACTGGAGGCAGGCGAGGATATCCTCGTGCGTGATACCGTCGTAGTTTTGTATTATCTCAGCCTCGGTCCAGCCCTGCGACAGGAGCTCGATGATAAACTCCACCGCAAGCCTCGTACCCTTCACCACGGGCTTTCCCGCCAACACCTTGGGATCGATCGCTATCCTTTCCGTCCAAGTCATATTCGCCTCTCGCTTTGCGCGGCTTGCCTTCGGCGCGGCAACGCCCTCTGTCCAGAGTATATCCGGCCCTGGGCCAAATTCAAGCGTGCCGCAGGGCGCCCTGATTTTCCACGAGGCGGGCGATGATGTCGTCGGTGGTGAGGTCTTCGGACTGGGCCTCGAAATTGAGGATAAGCCTGTGGCGCATAACCGGCGGCGCCACGGCGTTGATATCGTCTATGTCTACGCAGGGCCTGCCGCGCAGGGCGGCGCGCGCCTTCCCGGCAAGGATGAGCCCCAGCGATGCCCTCGGCCCGCAGCCCCACCGGACGTAGCGCTTGACGAAATCGGGGGCCGTCTCGCCTCCCGGCCTGGAGGCCCTCACTATCCCCCGCGCATAAAGAAAGACGTGCTCGGCGACGGCGATCCGGCGCACGAGCCCCGCCAGCTCCACTATCGCCTCGCCGGAGAGGACCTCGCGGGGCTCCCCGACGTCGGGCCCGGTGGCCAGGCGCATAATGTCGAGCTCCTCGTCGGCCGAGGGGTAGTCCACCAGTATGTTCAGGAGAAACCTGTCCAGCTGCGCCTCCGGCAGCGGGTAGGTGCCCTCCTGTTCGATGGGGTTCTGGGTGGCCAGGACGAAGAACGGCTCGGCGAGTTTGTAGTCCTCTCCACCGACGGAGACCTGGCGTTCCTGCATCGCTTCCAGCAGCGCCGCCTGGGTCTTCGGAGGCGTGCGGTTTATCTCGTCGGCGAGGATGACGTTTGCGAAGACGGGCCCACGGAGAAACTTGAACCGCCTGTGCCCTGTTGCCGGGTCATCCTGGATGACCTCGGTGCCGGTGATGTCCGAAGGCATCAGGTCCGGGGTAAACTGGATGCGGTGAAACTTGAGCGAGAGGCACTTGGCGAGGCTTGAGACAAGGAGCGTCTTGGCAAGGCCGGGTACGCCGACCAACAGCGCGTGGCCGCCTGCGAAGATCGTCAACAACAGTTCATCAATGACCTGCCGCTGGCCGACGATGACGGTTTCGAGCTGGGAGAGGATCTTCTCCCTGGTTGCACCGAGACGCCTCAGGGCCTCGGCATCGTCCCCGTACTTGTCGGTTTCGCTGGCTGCCATAGGACCCCGTGAGACGCCGGCCGCCTGACCCCGGCCGCCGGGCTACTTCTCCTCTTCCTCTTGTTGATCGATGGCTTCGCTATCTTCGGCGAGCTTGGCGACGGAGACGACCTTGTCGCCATCGTTGAGCCGGATGATCCGCACACCCTGCGTATTGCGGTGCACCTGTGAGATTTTCTTCACCGGCGTGCGTATCGCCTTGCCGCCGGCCGTGATTACCATTATCTCGTCGTCGTCCCGCACGTCGAGTACCACCACGACCTTGCCGTTTCGTTTCGTGGTCTGGATGTTGATAAGGCCCTGGCCGTTACGCTTCTGGGTGCGGTGGCGCCCCATCTTCGTGCGCTTGCCGTAGCCGTTCGCGCAGATCGTCAGGAGCGTTTCCTCGTCATCAGCCACGACTGCCCCTACCACCTCGTCGCCCTTCTTGAGCGACATACCGCCCACGCCGCGCGTGGCGCGCCCCTGGGAGCGAAGCTCGGCCTCCGAAAACCGGATGGCCTTGCCCTGGCGGGAGGCGAGGATGATGTCGTCGTGGCCCGTCGTCAGCAACACCGCAACGAGGCCGTCACCCTTGTCGAGCCTTATGGCGATTATGCCCTTTTGTTTGGGGCGGCTGTAGGCCGACAGCGCCGTTTTCTTGACGACGCCCCTGCGGGTCACCATCACGAGCTGGCGGTCATCGAAGTCTCTGACGGGGATGGTGGAGGTTATCGACGCCCCCGACGAGAGGTTGAGGAGGTTGACCATCGCCCGTCCCTTGGCCATGCGGGACATCTGCGGGATGTCGTAAACCTTTCGCCAGTGGACCTGGCCGTTGTCGGTGAAGAAGAGGATGTAGTCGTGGGTGGAAGCGATGAAGAGCTGCTCGATAAAGTCGCCGTCCTTGGTGCCGGCGGCGGTGATGCCCTTGCCGCCTCGGTGCTGCTTGCGGTAGGCGGTCAGCAGCATTCTCTTGATGTAGCCTTCGTGGGAAATGACGACGGCGACGTTTTCCTCGGCGATTAGGTCCTCGATGTTGAAGTCGCCGACTGCGCCGACGATCTCGGTGCGGCGGGCGTCAGCATATTTCTCGCGTATCTCGTAGAGGTCCTCTCGGATGATATCGAGGACCAGGTTTTCATCGGCCAGGATCGCCTTGTAGTCGGCGATTTTTTCACGAAGTTCCTTGTACTCGGCCTCGAGCTTTTCCCGTTCGAGCCCGGTAAGGCGCGCAAGGCGCATATCGAGGATGGCGTTGGCCTGGATTTCGCTCAGATTGAAGCGCTTGATGAGCCTTTCCCGTGCGGTGTTGACGTCGGGGGACTTCTTGATGATATCAACGACCTCGTCGATATTGGCCACGGCAATCCGGAGGCCCTCGACGATGTGTGCGCGCGCCTCGGCCTTGTCGAGGAGATACATCGTGCGCCGTCGGATGACCTCCACGCGGTGGTCGCGGTAGGCCAGGAGCATATCCCTTATCGACATCGTGCGCGGGCGGCCGTGGTCGAGCGCCAGCAGGATCATGCTGTAAGAAGTCTGGAGCTGGGTGTGCTTGTAGAGAAGGTTCAAGACCACGTGCTCGTCCTCGCCGCGCTGGAGCTCGACGACGAGCCTGGAGCCCTCACGGTCCGATTCATTACGCACGTCGGAGACGCCCTTTACCACGCCGGCGTTGACCGCGTGGGCGATCCGTGCGATGACAAGATCGCGGTTGAGCTGATAGGGTATCTCCGTGAAGACGATATTCTTCTTTGCGCCTTTTAGCTGCTCGACGTGGGCGCGCGCGCGCAGGGTGATGATGCCGCGCCCGGTGGTATAGGCGTCGATTATGCCCTTGCGGCCGCAGATGAGCGCTCCCGTCGGGAAGTCCGGCCCCGGCAGGATTTTCATTATCTCCTTCGTGGAGATTTCCGGGTTGTCGATTACCTTGACGAGCGCGTCGCAGAGCTCGCCGAGATTATGCGGCGGAATCGACGTTGACATACCCACGGCTATACCGGAAGAACCGTTGGCCAGAAGGTTCGGGAACTTGCCCGGAAGGACGACCGGTTCCTTTCTCGTCTCGTCGTAGTTGGGCTGGAAGTCGACCGTGTCCTTCTCGATGTCCTCCATAAGCAGCGTGGCGAACGACCGCATCCTGGCCTCGGTGTACCTCATCGCGGCGGGAGGGTCACCGTCTACGGAGCCGAAGTTGCCCTGCCCGTGGACGAGCGGATAGCGCATCACGAAGTCCTGCGCCATCCTCACGAGCGTCGGGTAGATGACCTGCTCGCCGTGGGGGTGGTAATTGCCGGAGGTATCGCCGGCAATCTTGGCGCATTTGCGGAACTTCGACCGCGGGCCGAGGTTGAGGTCATTCATCGCGACGAGGATGCGGCGCTGCGAGGGCTTGAGGCCGTCGCGGGCATCGGGCAGCGCCCTGGCCACGATCACGCTCATCGCGTAGGAAAGGTACGAGTCCTTGAGCTCCTCCTCGATCAGGAGCTCGCCGATCTTCTCTCTGCTATCCAGCATATCAGGCGTGATGTATCTCCTGTGGTTTTCCGGTTACGTCACTGAAATTCGCTTAACCTTGCTGCAAAACTTCTTGCCCGGCATAGCTCAGACGTCGAGCATACGCACGTCGAGGGCGTTGTGTTCGATGAACTCGCGCCTGGGGGCGACCTGGTCGCCCATCAGCATCGTGAACATCCTGTCGGCCTTGACGGCATCTTCCACCTTTATCTGCATAAGTGTTCTCGAGGCCGGGGCCATCGTCGTCACTCGCAGCTGCTCGGCGTTCATCTCGCCGAGGCCCTTGTAGCGCTGCACGTCCACGCCCTTTTGCCCGAGCCTGCGCAAAACGGGCAGTATCTCCCGGATGCCGTCAATCTCGGCCGTCTCGCCGTTGGATGTCAGAATGTATGAGGGGCGCGTTTTTTTCCTGTGGCCACGTTTATCGAAGAACTTTTTGAGGTCAAGACCAAAGTTCTTAAGGCTTTTGAGGTCTCGTTCGATGTCTTTGCCATCATGGATCTCGACGACGGCATTCTCGATTTCATCATCGCCTTCGCCTTTTACCGTCGCGGCCAGCTGGCGGCTGCCGGCGACGCACTTGCCGCCCTTGCCGGTGCGCACCCAGTAGCGCGGCATACGGCCATTGGAGAGATAGTACTTGAGAATCTCCCTAAACGGCACGCCGCGATGACGGAGTATCTTACCGGCATCCTCCAGGCGGCCGAGCGCCTCGACGACAGATCTCAGCTTTTTCTCTTCGAGGACGCTCTTGGCGCGCGATCCCTTTGCCACGATTTCCAGGCTCGTCCCGTCGAGCCCGAGGTCGGTAAGGGCCCGGTCCATCTCCTTGTCGCTAAAGACGTACTCCTCCCGGCTGCGGCGCTTGACACGGTAAAGCGGCGGCTGCGCGATGTAGATTCTCCCGTTCTCGATGAGCTGCGGCATATTGCGAAAGAAGAACGTCAGCAGCAGCGTCCTGATATGGCTGCCGTCCACGTCCGCGTCGGTCATAATGATGACCTTGCCGTAGCGAAGCTTTTCGACGTTGAATTCCTCGTGGCCGATTCCGCACCCGAGCGCCGAGATGATTACGCGTATTTCCTCGTGGCCGAGCATTTTGTCGATGCGCGCCTTCTCGACGTTTAATATCTTGCCCTTGAGCGGCAGAATGGCCTGGAAACGCCGGTCGCGGCCCTGCTTGGCGTTGCCGCCGGCGGAGCTTCCCTCGACGATGAAGACCTCCGAGGACTCGCGGTCCCGCGTCGAGCAGTCGGCGAGTTTGCCGGGCAAGTTGCCGCTGGCCAGCACTCCCTTTCGCCTGGTAAGCTCGCGGGCCTTGCGCGCGGCC
>JAGHCE010000256.1 GCA_021160625.1 Planctomycetota bacterium
AGGTATGCCCGTACCAGACTGCAAAATCCGCCTTGGCCTTGTCGATCCACGAGACGGGTATCTTCGAGATGTCGGTGCATAGGTGGTCGACGACGAGCGCCTCTGCCGGCCGGGCCGCCTTTTCTGCTGCGTCCTTGGCGGGATTCTCCGCCACGCCTGCGGGCGCGGCAGCCACCAGCAGACCTGTTGCAAGAATCACGGCGAAAAACAGAACTGTCCCCTTCGCATACATATTCACTCTCCTTTATCCAGAAACGATAGCCAATACCTTACGTCATACAGCGCGCCATATGGTAGCGGCGTACCCCCCGTTTCTCAAGCGAAAACGAGGGCTTCGCCCCCTCTTTGCTATGGGGGCCACGGGCGTTGCCCGAGGCAATCATCTGACCTTCCGCGGGCGAGGCGTGCCTCGCCCCTACGATATCTATTCCGCGTGCGGCAAGCCGCACCCTACGTCACTATGTGGCACTGGCGGCTGTGTAGGGGCGCGATTCATCGCGCCCAAGAGGACTGCCCGTTACCGTTTACCTGCGGGCGCAAGTGAACTTGCGCCCCTACAGATGTGATGTGGCACTGGTGGTTTTGTAGGGCGCGCCTTGGCGCGGGGGGGGGCTTCGCCCCCTTTTTGCTATGGAGCTTGCAGTCGTCCTGCCTCTTGGGTCGTGGCGGCCGACGGGCAAAGACTGTCGAGTTTTGCCGTGTCTCTGGCCGAAACAAGGGGCAACAAGCAGTACCTTTGAGGGCCGCAGGTCGTGCCGGTGGCCGCAGTAGAAGAGAGTTCTCAGACGGAGACTAAGGCGCGCGAGGGTTCCTGGATATGCCGATTCGGCTTATTGACGTATTCCTGCCGCAGCAGCATGAAAAAGCGGTGGACGGCGCGCTTGAGGACAAGACGGTCCTGGGCCTCTGGCGCGAAACGCAGTCGGGCGGGCTCGTCCACATTCAAGTGCTTGTCGAAACCCCGCAGGCCGAGGGAGTCCTTGACGACATCGAGCACAGCCTCGTCGGCGTGAAGGATTTCCGCATAGTGGTATTGCCGGTCGTGGCGTCTATTCCCCGGCCAGAACCCCCGCCGGAAGAACCCGCGGCGCAGGAGACAAAAGACAAAAAAGCTAACCAGAAGCCGCCTCTTCGCATCAGCCGGGAAGAGCTCTACGCCGGCATCCTCCAGACTGTAAACGTCTCACCCGTATTTATCGTGCTGGTCATACTCTCGTCGGTCGTTGCGGCGATAGGGCTGCTGCGGGGTTCTCCGGCGGTCATCATCGCGGCGATGGTTATCGCGCCGATGCTCGGTCCGAATATGGCGCTGTCGCTTTCGGTGACGCTGGCGGACCTCCCGCTGGCGGTAAAGGCGATCCGGGCGGAGGTTGCCGGCACAGCGGCGGCGCTTGCCTTTTCAGTACTGGCGGGGCTCCTTCTCAACGTGGACCCGTCGGCGGCCGAAGTCGCCAGCCGCACGCATGCATATCTCGGCGACGTCATCCTGGCGCTGGCCTCAGGCGTGGCGGGGGCGCTGGCATTCACCACCAACCAGGCGACGTGGCTCGTCGGCGTGATGGTGGCGGCTGCGTTGCTGCCGCCGCTGGTTACCGGCGGGATGCTTGTGGCCGCCGGGCGGTGGCGCGAAGCGGGAGGGGCGCTTCTTTTGTTCCTGACGAACGTCATCTGTGTGAACCTGGCAGCGGTGGGCACGTTCGTCCTGCAGGGGATTCGCCCGCGGACCTGGTGGGAGGCGAGCAAGGCCAGGCGCGCAACCCGCATCGCGCTTCTCCTGTGGGGAGGGATGCTGGCGCTCCTGGTGACGATCATTCTCCTCTGGCAGCGTCATTCCTGAGTGCGGGCGGCCTATTCCCGCGAGAGCCGCGAGAGGATGAAATTCTTGAGCGCCTCGGCGTCGAAGCCTGTTACGACCTCGACGTTGGGGGCTTTCGGGGAAATGGGACGATCGTCGATGACGGTGGTTCCTCGGGTTATCTCGCCCTCGATTTCCACGTCGCACCAGGCCTTCTTCGTCTCGAATATCTCCGGCGCCATGACAAACGCCGTGGCGACAACGTCGTGCAGGTGTACGCCGTCGAGGCCGAGGTAGCGCCGGTGCGCCTGGAGGTAAAAGGGCAGGAGGTTTCGCGCGAGCTTGCCGGCGCCCGTGCGACAGCGGGAAAAGGCGTCGAAATCCCGCACAGTGAAAACCAGGCCCGTCGTTATGTCAAGCGGCACAATCACTATGGGCAGCGGCGAGTTTATCACCAGCCTGGCCGCTTCCGGATTATGGTAAATGTTGAACTCCGCCGTCGGACTTGCGTTGCCCGGCACATGGAATGCCCCTCCCATAATCACCACCCTCTCGACATTGCCCTCGGCAGTGCCGATCCGGTCGATTGTGTCGGCGACGCTCGTCAGCGGCGCCAGCGCCAGGAGCGTGACGGGCTCCGGGGAACCGGTCAGTATGCTGGCGATGAGCTTGGCGGCGGGCTCGGCGGCGTTGCGGCTGAAGACGGGCAGGTAGGTATTCGCCAAGCCGTCCTTGCCGTGGATGTGGCGGGCGTCCTCGCCGGAGCGCGGCCAGTCGCGCCCGACGCCGATAAGTGGTTTGTCGCGCACACCCAGGAAGCCCAGGATGCGGTAGATGTTTTTCAGGCACTCCTCGGCGGGGAGGTTCCCGCCGGCGGCGGTAAGGGCGTGCACCTTCACCTCGGGGCTGTTGAAGCTTAGTGCAATCGCCAGCGCGTCGTCGATTCCCGGATCAGTGTCCACTACCAGTTTTATCGCCACGTTACACCTGCCTGAGGGCCGACAAGGATGTCCTTATCCTTCAAGTCGTCGAAGCTCCGTCTGAAGCCTCAGGTTCACTATAAACCCGACAACGCGCCCCGTCAAGCGTACCGGGAGGGCTTCGCCCCCTCTCTGCTACGGGGGCCACGG
>JAGHCE010000140.1 GCA_021160625.1 Planctomycetota bacterium
CCTGTAGGGTGGGGCTTGCCCCACGCGAACACTTGACCAAGTCGCCCCGACGCGCTACGATTTATCCTCACACCGGGCCGCGCCTCGGGCAAGGCCGCGCAGCGCTCTCACCGGAACGGTTCATCCGGGGCACTCGGTTTGAGAGGAATGAAGATCACGAAGCCCAACATTGTATTCATCCTTGCCGACGACATGGGATACGGCGATTTCGGCGCCCTTAACGGAGGGTTGTCGCGCACTCGGGCCCTGGACCAGTTGATGGCTGAGGGTGTCTGCTTCTCGCAGCAATACACCGCTTCGCCCGTCTGCAATCCGTCACGGGCCTGCCTGATGACCGGTCGCTATCCGCACCGGACAGGCTCGATCGACACGCTGGAATGGCGAGGGCTCGAACGCCTGGCGCTGCGCGAAACAACCCTGGCCGACGTTCTCAAAAGCGCGGGATACGCAACCGGCCTCGTTGGGAAGTGGCATCTCGGCGCGTTTGATATGCGGTACCATCCGTCCAACCGCGGATTTGACGAAACCGTGTGCTTCCGCGGCGGCATGCACGACTACTACCGTTGGCGCCTGGAATTTGGCGATACTGTTGTCAGGGCCGACGGACGTTACCTGACGGACGTCTGGACCCAAGAGGCCGTCAAATTCATCAAGCGACATCAGGCAGAGCCCTTCTTCCTTCACGTCACATACAATGCACCACACACGCCTCTCCAGGCCCCGGACGACGAAATCCGGCCCTTCCTTGAGACCGGGAAGTTCAACAAGGCCGTCAGCACGCTGTACGGCATGCTTGGTCGCATGGATTCCGGCGTTGCGCAGATTTTGGAAACGCTGCAGGCCTGTGGGTTGGAGACGAACACCATCGTTATGTTCACAAGCGACAACGGCCCTCAATTCGGTGGCGAAGGCGAGGATTGCCTGGACCGGTTCAACTGTCAGCTTCACGGTGCAAAAGGCTCAGTCTATGAGGGCGGCATCCGGGTGCCGATGATACTGCGTTGGCCGGGAGGATTGGAAGGTGGATACGAAGTTGATGACATGGTTCATTTCAGCGACTGGTTTCCGACAATACTTTCTATGGCCGATGTGCAGATCCCCCCTGATTTGAAAATCGATGGTGTCAATGTCCTGCCGCTCATCCGGGGAGAAAAGGGAAGGGTATGTACAAAGCGGTTCTGGCAATGGAATCGTTACACTCCACTTGTCACCTGCAATGCTGCTGTGCGGGACGGCGATTGGAAACTCGTTCGCCCGGCTATTGGCGAGGCCATGGCCGCACCTTGCTGTAATCCCTGGCTGAAAATATCTATGTACGAACCCGAGCGCCTTATCAATGGCGGACTGCTGCAAGACCCGGAGCCGCCGCGGTCTGTCCCCGACCCTCCCCGTCCGGAACTTTACAATATTGCTGACGACCCTCTCGAAAAGGTAAACCTGGCGGACACGCATCCGGACATCACTCACAGGCTGCTGGGAGAACTTGAGGCCTGGTTCGAAGAAGTGGAGCAGGAGAGGGCAACCATTGACGATAAGTGGTGAAGCAACCGACGGCGCTGCTCCACAAATAACGGCTGGGGCAATTGCCGGGCGCAGTTTGCACGCGATTGGAAAAAGGTCCACAGGTAAATCGTGAGCGGTGGAAAGACAGTTCTGGCGTACGGGGAAATGCTCTGGGACCTGCTGCCCGGCGGCGCGGTCCTGGGCGGAGCCCCTTTCAACTTCGCCTACAGGGCCGCGAGCCTCGGCGAGCGGGCCCTCGTCGTAAGCCGCCTCGGCACGGACGACCTCGGCCGCGAGGCCTTCGAACAAGCTCTCGCTCTTGGAATGGATACCTCGTACGTCCAGTGGGACGAGGCTGCCCCTACCGGCACGGTGGAGGTTACATTCGACGAGGACACCGATCCCGATTATACGATTGTCCCCGGTGTCGCCTACGATTCGATCGAAGTGACCGACGCGCTTCTCGACGTCGCCGGCTCGGCTGAGTGCTTCTGTTTCGGCACGCTCATCCAGCGAACGCCCAGAGCCCGCGATACGCTTCGGACGCTCTTGGATGCGTCGCCGGGAAGCCTCAAGCTCTTGGACATAAACCTGCGCCGGGATTGCTATACGCCGGAAACCGTCCGCCTCTCGCTCGAGGAGGCCGATATTGTGAAACTAAATGACGAGGAGGCCGGGGAGTTGGCCCGCCGCTTCGAGATGCCCTGTGAGGACATCCCGGCTTTCTGCAGGGAAATGACCAAAAGGTGGGCGCTTTCGCACTGCCTCGTCACGCTCTCAGCCAGGGGCGCATTCGTGGGCGCTGCAGACGGTGAGCAGATTTACGAACCCGGATACCGGGTGGACGTCGTCGACCCATGCGGGTCGGGAGACGCCTTCAGCGCGGGTTTTCTCCACCTGTACTTAGCCGGGCGGCCTTTGCGAGAGTGCTGTATGGTCGCAAATGCGATGGGCGCCATAGTCGCCACGCAGAAAGGGGCGACCGCCCCGATAGGCACAGGCGAGTTGGAGGAATTCATAAAAGCGCCGCGCGAGCGTATTGCTGAGCCGTCCCTTGAGAAGTTTGCAGTCTTGTAGCCCCTTCCCGCGGTATGTAGATGCCTGGCGGCGTCATCGGCAGGGCGGGGAGCAGCCGATATGCATATTGAAAGGAGTTAAACCGATGGAATCCTGGAAACGAAAACTCAGAATGGGTATGGTCGGCGGCGGCCAGGGAGCCTTTATCGGCGCGGTGCACCGGATAGCGGCGGCCCTGGACCAGCAGATCGAACTCGTCGCCGGGTGCTTCTCGCGCGATCCGGAAAATACCAGGCTCACCGGCTCCAATCTCTATCTCGACCCTGCGCGCTGCTACGACACCTACCAGGAAATGGCCAAAGCGGAGGCCGCCCTCGGCGAAGATGAGCGCATTGACTTCGTCGTAATCGTTACGCCGAACTCGTCACACTTCCCCATCGCCAGGACCTTCCTTGAGGCGGGTTTCCACGTTATCTGCGACAAGCCGATGACGTACACACTCGACCAGGCCCGGGATCTCGTCAAGATCGTCGAGAAGAGCGGCCTCGTCTTTGCGCTTACCCATAACTACACGGGTCACCCGCTCGTCCGGCATGCGCGGGAGATGTTCAAATCCGGTGAGATGGGCGAAATCCGCAAAGTCATCGTCGAATACCTCCAGGACTTCCTGATGTTCCCGCACGAAAAGCACGGTATGAAGCAGGCCGTCTGGCGCGTGGACCCGGCACAGTCGGGTATCGGCGGAACACTCGGCGACATCGGCACACACGCCTTCAACCTCCTCGAATACGTTACCTGTGACGAGGTCGCCGGGCTTGCCTGCGACAAGAGTACCTTTCTCCCGGACCGCAAGCTCGACGCGGACGCAAATGTCGTCGTGCGCCTCAAGGGCGGCGGCAAGGGCGTCTTGACCGTAAGCCAGATTGCCACCGGCGAGGAAAACAACCTTCGCCTCCGCGTTTATGCCTCCAGGGGCGCCATCCTCTGGGAACAGGAGAACCCCAACTACCTCAAAGTCTACCGGTACGGCCAGCCGAGGCAAACCCTCACTCGCGGCCACGGCGAGTACCTCTCGGACGCGGCCGCCGCCGCCACTCGCGTCCCAACCGGCCACGCCGAAGGGTACCTCGAAGCCTTCGCCACCATCTATTGCGGCGCCGTTGAGGCCATCCGCGCCCATATCGAGGGAAAGCCGCTTGCTGTTGCCGACTACAACTTCCCCAGCGTCCACGACGGCCTGCGCGGGATAAAGTTCATCTACGCCGCCGTCGAGTCCGCAGAAAAGGGCTCCGCCTGGGTCGAGATGTAAGGACTCTGACCTTTTGCCGGCGCGGCTTGCCGGGCGAAAAGGGGACAGTATTGGCCTGTTGAAAAGAGCCGTAGGGGCGCTGGTTCACTCGCGTCCAATGTAGGGT
>JAGHCE010000063.1 GCA_021160625.1 Planctomycetota bacterium
GCATTGCCATCGGGGCGCTTGGAGCCAAAATCGTGACCGGTTACGCAGGCTACGACACGGTCGTCACGGCGTTTTCGGTCGTCCTCGCCTTCGGCATCTCCGCCGCGGTCGGGATCATCTTCGGCATCTACCCCGCCTGGAAGGCCGCCTATATGGACCCCATCGAAGCGCTCAGGCACGAATAATCCGCCTCCCGCCCCCGTGGGGAGGGCTTCGCCCCCTCTTTGCTATGGGGGCCACGGGCATTGCCCGAGGCAATCACCTGACCTTCCGCGACAGTGCGGATCATATTCCGCGCGCGCCAGCCAATAAGTAGGGTGGACATTCTTGTCCGCCGTCGTTTATACCGCGTGCGCTAAAGCCCACCCTACGCGGCAATGTGCCACTGGTGGCTTACCCACCAGTGGAGGGCTTCGCCCCCTCTTTGCTACGGGGGCCACGGGCATTGCCCGAGGCAATCACCTGACCTTCCACGACAGTGCGGATCATATTCCGCGCACGCCAGCCAATAAGTAGGGTGGACATTCTTGTCCGCCGTAGTTTATACCGCGTGCGCTAAAGCCCACCCTACGCGGCAATGTGCCACTGGTGGTTCTGTAGGGGCGCTGGTTCACTCGCGCCCTCGTTTTCCGGTAGCGGTACCGGGCGCAATAAATTGCGCCCCTACAAATGCAATGTGCCACTGCTGGCTACGCAGGGCGCGCCTTGCCCCGCCGGGCCGCCGACTGTATGATGATATGCCCCGGTTGCGCGACGGCCGGGGTTTTGTGCTCTGAGGTGCGTGGCGTGGTTTTGATGCGCAATGGAGGATTGCTATGAGGCAGGGGCTCTTTTCACTACTGGTGGCGGTTCTGCTGGCGAGTGCGGCAGGGGCGCAGACGACGATCGAGGAGCGGATGGAGAGGGTGCGTGCCGAGCGCTCCGTGGCGGCCGGTGTGGACCTCATCAAGTGGGATTCATTACAGAGGGAGGGCGGCTGGCAGCGATGGTGGCCCCGTGACCAGCAGGCGCCGGGATTTTCCTTAGACGCGACGAAGGGCGCCAGGGGAGCGCCTGCACTTCTGTTGGGCGGCGCCGGCAGAAAACACGTCTTCGGCGGGTGGAGGTATACCGTGACGAAGGTCGAGGAGGCCAGGGACTATCGCTTCATTGCGAAGCTCGACGTCAGGAGCGTGCCGAACCCCAGGCGAAACATGCTTTGCCGCGTTCGCTGGACCGGCAAGGACCTCGGAAACGAAGTCACGCCCGATTACGTCACCCGGTATGTCAGGGGCCAGGGGTACGAGATGTCGTTTGACGAGACATTCGTCGCGCCGCGCGGGGCCGAGGGGGCGGTCGTTGAGCTTCTGATACAGGAGATACCGTCAGCGGTGGTGATCTTCCGGGAGGTCCGCTTCGAGGCAGGGGCGACGGCGCGCGCGAGGATCGTGAGGGTGGCCTGCGTTTACTGGGATGCTTCGGGGGGAGAAAGCGTGGAGGGGACTCTAAAGGCCCTCGGCGCCCTTGTGGACAAGGCCGCGGCAAAGCAGGCCGACGTCGTGGTGCTGCCGGAGACGATTACATCCGTCGGCACGGGCCTTTCGCCGCAGAAGGCCGCCGAGAAGCTGCCCGGCAAGGTCTTTTTCGCGCTTTCTGAAAAGGCCCGTGAACACAAATGCTACATCATCTACGGCTTTTACGAGGCCGACCAGGGCGCCATCTACAGCTCGGCCGCCGTCATCGCACGTGACGGCACGCTCGCCGGAACCTATCGCAAGGTCCAGGTGTCTCCAAGAGAAGCGGAGGCCGGCGTCACCGGCGGCGCCTTCTTCAAGACGTTCAAGCTCGACTTCGGCAAGGTCGGCATCCTCGTGTCGCGCGACGCGGCGTTTCCGGAGTCGGCGCGGGTGGAGATGCTTGACCAGGCGGAGATCATTTTCGTCGTGATGCGGCGCGAGGACTTGAAGACCCTCCAGGCGCGCGCGGTCGACAACGGTGTGTGGTTGGCCGCCTCCGGGATTGATACGCCAAGCGTCGTCATAGACCCGACGGGTTCGGTGGCTGCGATGGCGTTTAAGGGTATCGGCGACTCGGTGGCGCTGCATCAGATTGACCTGGCGAAGAAGGTCCGGCGCCCCTGGGTGGGCGACTGGCGAAACCAGGTTCTCAAGGAACGAAGGACGGATGCCTACCTCAAAATAGTACAGGAGTAGAAAGATGCCTCGAACATACCGGGGGAAAAAGATGACGCTTATTGCTGTAATGTTCGCTTGCCTGCTGCTGGGAGGGATTGCTTTCGCGGCCGGACAAGCCGGTGGAGGCAACCTGGTCGAATGGGACGCATCCTCAGCAACCGGCGGCTGGGAGACCTGGGCGCCGAGGGATGAAATCGCGCCGGAAATGAAGGCCGGCGAGAGCACGCTCCTGATGTCCGGCCGGGGGCTCAAATACTGCTCGGGCGCGTGGCGGCGCAAGGTGACCGGGCTGTCTCAAGGAGAAGCGCTCGACTTCAGGGCCGTCTGCCGCGTCTCCCCGGACGTAAGCGTTCTGGAGAGTATCGTGGTGAGGCTGGCGTGGAGCGGCGAGGACCTGCGCGTCGACGTTACGCCCGACTATGCGAGGGGCTTCAAGCAAATTGGGGAGGGAACCTGGGAGATAACTCACCAGTTTATCGTGCCGCTTGGGGTCGAAGGTGCAAACCTCGAGCTTCACCTGAGATGGGCGCCCAACGCGAAGGTGACGTGGGAAGACGTATCGCTCACCAAGGGCGTGAAAAAGCCCCACCGAAAGGTCCGCGTTGCGACCATATACTGGCGCAACAAGCAGACCACGACGATTGCCAACAACTTAAAGCATTTCCTGGCGCTCGTGGACGAGGCCGGAAAGATGGACCCCGACGTCATCCTGCTTACCGAGTATTTCAAGACCATCGGGGCCGGCGACGAGCGCGCGAAGTTCCCGGAGGAGGTCCCAGGCGGCCCGCTTTTCCACACGATGGCTGAAAAGGCGAAGAAATACGACACGTACATCATCTACGGGGATATGGTTCGCGAAGAACCTTACCTCAGCAACGCCGCCGTCATCGTGGGGCGCGACGGGAGTCTCGCCGGGATGTACAGGAAGGTGCAGCTGACCGTGGGAGGCTCGCTGGGGACCAGGCCCGGCGACTCGCTTCCAGTATTCGACCTCGACTTCGGCCGCATCGGCTGTCTCATCTGCCACGACACGACCTTTCCTGACCCCGCAAGGGTGCTCGGCGTCAAGGGCGCCGAGATAGTGTTCGTACCCATCTGGGGCGGAGAGACCGAGACAATGTGCGTGCGGGCATGGGAAAACTCGTACTGGTGGGTGGTGGCCGGGTTCGACCTGCCGAGTATGATCATAAACCCGCGCGGAAAGATCTGTGCGAGCACCTGGAAGGACCACGGGACGGGTGTGGCCTTTTACGAAATAGACCTGGACAAACAATTCCGCCAGGACTACCTCGGCGACTGGAAAAACGCCGTTTGGAAGCAAAGGCGCCCGGCGCTCTACGAGGACCTCTCGCGGGAGATGCCGTAGAGGAGGCGGGTTAGAGGAGGAGAGAGATGATGTCGCGCACGTTGACGATTGCTTTGCTGGTTGCCTGTATTGTCGTTCTTGGTGCAGGCTATCTTGATGCCGGGGAGAAAACGATGAATAACCTGCTTGAATACGATGGTTCGAAGCCTTCCGGCGGATGGGAGAAGTGGTCCCCTCGCGAGGAGGTGGCGCTGACGTTGTCGGAAAAGAGCGACGACGGTGGGACACTCATCGTCGAGGGAAACGGGCTTGACTACGGCATCAGCGGCTGGCAGCGAAGCATCACCGATTTCAAGCCGGGTGATGCGCTGGCGGTTCACGCCGAGGTTACCTGCAGGGGAATGGTCAGCCCCCTGAGGTCCCTGTGGATTCGCATCTACTGGTTGGGCAGGCTCCCGGAGGGTACCGCGCCCGACGTCATCCGGCTTGAGAAGGCCGCCGAGGGCTTATACGTTTTCGACGACCGCGTCATCGTGCCAGAAGGCGCCGTATCGGCCAACGTGCGCCTCATCTATCGCTGGGAGCCGGCTGGCGAGGCCGCGTGGAAAAATATCTCAATGACTCCGGCCGGTCCCGAGAAGACCCATCGGAAGGTGCGGATTTCAACCGTCTACTGGAGAAGCACCGAGCGGACGACGGTCGATAACAACCTCGAACATTTCCTCGCGATGGTCGACAAGGCCGCCGCCGACAAGCCCGACATCGTCGTCCTCGGCGAAGGCGTAATGGTCGTGGGCGTGGGCTTTGGTGATATGGACGCCGTAAGCGAAGAAATTCCCGGCGGGCGCTTCTTCAACAAGTTCGCCGAGAAGGCAAAACAGTACAAATGCTGCATCTCCTACGGTACCTACGAGCGCGATGGCCGCTACATCTTTAACACGGCCGTCCTCATCGGCCCCGACGGCAAGCTCGCCGGCAAGTACCGCAAGGCCCACCTGCCCATCGAGGAGGACATTGCGGGCCTGGCGCCAGGCGACTCCATCGACGTCTTCGACACCCCGCTCGGCAAGATCGGGATGGCCATTTGCATCGAGTCGAGGTTCCCGGAGGTCGTCCGCACATTGACGCTCAAGGGCGCCGAGATTGTGCTTATCCCCATATGGGGCGGCAGAGAGAAGACAATACAGGTCCGCGCGCGCGAAAACGGCGTCTACGTCGTAACCTCCTCGTTCGATATGAAGTGCATCATCGTCGACCCGCGCGGGAATATCCTGGCCGAAACCGGCAAGGGCCTCGGCAACGGCGTCGCCACCGCCGTCTGCGACCTCGACGACCGCACCAAGAGCC
>JAGHCE010000158.1 GCA_021160625.1 Planctomycetota bacterium
ACCCCCCGCCGCGCCCGCACCCGCAAGCCGCTCGACGTCCACGCCGACGTCCCGGCGGATACAGGCCGCAAGGGCCGAGAGCCCTTCGTCGAGGACCTCGACCTCGCCCGGCCCGGCGCCTTTCTGCGGGCCGTAGACGGCGGCGGCGCCGTTGGGGCCGGTAAGCGGATTCGTCACGTCACAAGCGACGGTAAAGGTGACGGCATCCACAGCGGCGCTCAAACCGGAAAGGTCTATGCGGGCAATCCGCCTGAGTATCCCGCCGCCGCCTTCGAGCTCGCTGCCGGAACTGTCGAGAAATCTCACACCCAGGGCCCTTGCCATCCCGGTCCCGCCGTCAACGGTGGCGCTGCCGCCGATGCCGATGATTATTTTCCCGGCGCCGTTTCGCGCCGCGTCGAGGATGAGCTGGCCCGTGCCGAAGGTGGAGGCCTCCATCGGATCTTGCTCGCTGGCGGCAAGAAGCGGCAGGCCGGAGGCGGCTGCCATTTCAATGACGGCGGTTTCCCCGCCGCCCAGGAACCCGTAGCGGGCCAGGATTGTGCGGCCGAGGGGGTCGCAAACCCTGGTCTCGGCGAAGTGCCCGCCGGTGGCCGCAACGAGCGCTTCCACGGTACCCTCGCCGCCGTCAGCCAGCGGCACCTCGACTGTTTCCGCGCCGGCAAGCACCGTCCGGACCCCGCGCGCGATGTGCCGGGCGACCCGGGCTGACGGGAGGCTTCCCTTGAACGAATCGGGTGCTATGACGACCTTCACCGTCTATTTCCTCTTGAAGCGGCGTTCGAGTTCGTCGAACGTAAGGACCAGTTTTGTCGGTCGGCCGTGGGGGCAGGCGTAGCGGGCCTCGGTTTCCTCGGCCTTGCGCAGGAGGGCGTCGAGTTCTTCCGGTGAGAGACTGTCGCCGGCCCTCACCGCCGAGTGGCACGCCAGAAGCGCCGCCAGGGCCGTCAGTGCATCATCGAGCGACCGGGGGCCGCGCGCCTGGACGAGGTCGCTGATGAGGTCGCGTGTGAGCCTCTCGCGGTTGACGTCCCCGAGGACCGCCGGGAAGGAATGAAAGGCCACCGCGTCCTCGCCGAAAAGTTCGACGTCGATTCCCAGTTTCAAAAGCGCCTCGTGCGCCGTTTCCAGGGCGAGCCTCTCGGCAGGCGTCACATCGACCACCTCCGGCACGAGGAGGCGCTGGCCCTGGAGGTTCCCTGCGTCCAGCCTCCGGCGGATCTGCGAATATAGAATCCTCTCGTGCAAGGCATGCTGGTCGATGATGGCGATCCCCTCGCCGGTTTCCTGGACGATGTAGGTGCCTCTTACCTGCATCAGGGAGCCCGACGGATAGACGGGCCCCGGCCCCGGCGAGGTCGAAAGGGGAAGGTTTTGTTCACCGGGGCGCGCCGGGGGGCCGGCGGCGTGGAAGTCCCCAGGCTGCGCCACCCTGTTTTCGTAAAAGGCCTCGATGCTGCGGCGGATGTTGTCGGCCCTGGGCGAGAGAGACGCGGGCCCCGGAGCGGTTATCGTCGGGACGAAATCCGCCTTGAGCAGGGCCTGTGAGAGCACGGCGACGACGGTGCTTCTAACGGAGGAGGCGTTCCTGAAGCGGATTTCCATCTTCGTCGGGTGGACGTTGACGTCCACCTCCTGCGGCGCGATCGTGATGTAGAGAAAAACTATCGGGAAGCGACGCTGCTCGAGAAGGCCGCGAAAGGACTGCGAGACGGCCGACTGCAAGACGCGGTCCCGGACGAAGCGGTCGTTGACGTATACGTATTGGCTGTAACTGTTTACGCGCGAGTAGAAGGGCGGCGCCAGGAGCGCGTAGACCCGGAGCCCCTCGCCGCCTCCCTCGGTTTCCAGGAGGTCTTCGGCGAGGTCCTCCCCGTAGAAGGCGGCCACACGGCGGCGCACGGACTCGACGGCCGGGGCCGAAAAGACCTTGCGGGCGTTTGAAACGAGGCTTATGGAAATACCGGGGAAGGCCAGGGCCACGGCCTGCAGGTAGCGGGTGATGTGGCCGAGCTCGGTCTCGTCGCGCTTGAGGAACTTCCTGCGGGCGGGGATGTTGAAAAAGAGGTCGCGGACCTCAATGGTGGTTCCCGGGCCGCGGCCTGCGCTTCTCAGGGCGGGCGCTTCGGGCGGCTCGATCGTAATCTCCCATCCGCTCTCGTCGTCGGTGCTTCGGGTTACGGCGTTGACGCGGGCGACGGCGGCGACCGAAGCGAGCGCCTCACCCCTGAATCCCATCGTGCGGATGTTGAAGAGGTCGTCTATGGTGCGGATTTTGCTTGTGGCATGGCGGGTGAAGGCGAGCTGGAAATCGTCACGTGTCATCCCGCAGCCGTCGTCGGCGACGCGGATCATCGCTTTGCCGCCTTTCTCGACTTCCACGCGTATGGAGGCCGCACCGGCGTCGATGCAGTTCTCGACGAGTTCCTTCACGATCGACACCGGGCGCTCGATGACCTCGCCGGCGGCGATTTTCTCTGCGACTTCTGCGGGGAGAACGCTTATTTCGGGCATAGCACGCCCTGCCTTAGGATAGGCTCTAAGTTGGGAGACAGGTAAAGTTTATGGACGCGGCGGGAAGTGTCAAGCCACGGGACCGGAGATGGTTATGTAGAGCATCGGCGTCATTGCGGGCGGATGTGCCTGAGGCACGGGTCAACCGGACGGCCGGTAATGAGTTTCCTGCCGTCGCTCATCCCCTCCTCCCTGCCTGTAAGCTCCCGGACGAGTCTCGCTCGCCAGTGTTCGAGCCTTTTGGCCGCGTCGGCATCTTCCGCCCGATTATGAAGTTCACACGGGTCGTTTTCGAGGTCGAAAAGCTGCTCGCGGCCTGAGCCGGAAAACCAGATGTATTTTTCCCGCCCGTCGGTGAGATACTGCGCCGACTCGTCGCCGACGGTGTGTTCGCCGTGAAGGTAATCCCGCCAGGAAACCCTTTCGCCTCGCGCAAGCGGCAGGAGGCTCTTGCCCTCGACGCTTGCAGGTATCGGCGCGCCCGCGGCGTCAAGAAGCGTCGGCATAACGTCACGGAGTTCGACCGGCGCGTCCACCACATTTCCCCGAAGAAGGCCCATATCAAAGCGTGGTGACGTCCAGGCTATCATTGGAATGCGCGCCGAGCCTTCGTAAGGCAACGCCTTTCTGAGGAGGTTGTGGTCGCCGAGCAGATCGCCGTGGTCGGCGGTGAAAATGACTATGGTGTTTTCCAGAAGCTTGTGCTCGAAAAGCGCCTGCATTAAGCGGCCTATCTGGTGGTCGACATGGGTGATAAGAGCGTAGTAGGCGGCGCGGGCGCGTCTTAGCGCGCGCGGCCGAACGCTCCCCTTATGGCCACTCGCGTGGACCAACGCTCCCTGAGGGAACTCTTCGGCCCAGTCGCCGATGACGGGCTCCGGGATGTCCTGGTTTATGTACTGGTCCCAGTAGACCTGCGGCGGGTCAAGCGGCGCGTGCGGCCTTACAAACGACGTGAACAGAAAAAACGGTCTTCGGGGGTCGCGCCGCCTGAGAAAATCTATCGACTGCGCGGCGGCCCACGTGGTGGGATGGAGACTTTCGTCGAGATGCCAGGGGCGCGCCACCCAGGAGTTGCACTCAAGGCCGTTGTCTATGTAATCGGAGCCTGAGCCCGCGCGTTCGCGCAGCCACGGCAGATAGTCGTCGATGGTTTCCAGGCGTCTGTTGACGTCACGCCCGCAGTGGAGATATCCGTCGTGCAGGATGACGTTGTGAAAGCCCATCAAGCTCCGTGCGGGGTGGACGTGCATCTTCCCGACGGCCTGCGTGTGGTAGCCGGCCGCCGCGAGTTCGCCGGCCATCGTCGTTTTGTAGTTCCACGGGACAGAGTCTAAGTAGCCCACGCGCCCATGTTTCGAGGGGCTCTGGCCGGTGTAGAGGCCCGCTCGGGCCGGGATGCATGTGGGCGTTGCGCTGTACGCGCGCGAGAAGCGCACTCCTTCGAGAGCCATCGTGTCGAGGTTCGGCGTCTCCACGACCGGATGTCCGTCGCAGCCCAGGCAGTCGCCGCGAAGCTGATCACACATTATAAGGACAATATTCGGACGGTTTTGGGGTGAAGGGGCATCGTCAGCCATTATAACCTCCCGAAAGACACAGGGTATAAGTGTTACCGATACTCTACGCTTTCACCCGTTGATGTCAACCGCCTGCGTCGACATTGCCTGCGCCTGCAGCCGCGTCGCCGGGCGCAATTTGGCTTGACCGCAGCGGGGGGCCGGGATAGGCTATCCTTCTGGGAAAGCGGCCCGCCGACAGGTGGGCGCACGGCGGTTTCAAGGGGGCGGTCTTGAGCGGTTTTTCTTCCCGAAAAGGTTTTTATCCGTGGCGGCTGGTGCCTTACGTAATCGCCGCAGTGATGATAGCGTATTCTGTTATCCTGTTTGCGCTTATCGCGGCGGACGTGCAGAGGACCAGCCTTCTCGTCGGCTCGCTTGTTCCATAAGGTAGGCTTTAGCCCACCTTAAATGGCTTTCATAATTATTCCGCGTGGGTTTAAGCCCACCCTATGGGGATGGGGGGCAGCGGGCGTTGTCTGCGGCAATCAGCCGATCTTTCGGCAGGAGATGTTTTGAGTTGAGGTATGCGGCATTATTGGCGATGCTTCTAACGCTTTGTGCGGGGGGCTCCCCGGCTATGGCCGCGAGGCCCGGCAGGCCGGGAGCACCTGCGAGCGGCGCACCGACGCAGGCATCGCTCGTCGCAGACCTGACAAGGCACGAGTCTGTTCACTTCACGATGTACACCGATTTCGAGGACGACGTCTACACGCGAATATTCCAGGGCGACATCGAGAAGTGGTTCTCGAAGCTGCAGAAGGAGTTCTGGGACTACATACCCAGGCAGCACCGCGAGGCGCACGTGGAGATGATGGTCCTAAGTAGTGCCAAGGCCTTTGACGCCTTCGGAAAGCAGGACGCCGGTGCCCCTCACGGCAAAAAGGGCTATCTCAACCTGCGCACGGGCCGGATGGCGATCCTGAGGCAGGACGAGTACTACAAGGACCTTATGATCGCAGTTCACGAGCTCACGCACGTTTTCAACTACTTTTGCACGCCGCGCACGCCCGTCTGGCTTGACGAGGGGATGGCGCAATTCTACGCCAACTATGCGGCAGAGGAAAAGGGCGGCTCGAACGTGAAGGAGGGCGTAAACAAGGCCTCGCTGGACGTGATAGACGCTGCGCTCAAGCGCGGTTGGCTGCCGCGGCTTTCGCAGTTGCTGCGGATGAGCGACGCCGAGTTTTACGGGCCGGGGTCGAGGGAGAACTTCGCTGAGGCATGGGCGCTGGTTTTCTACCTTCGCCGCGGCTTCGGTCGCAGAGGAGACGAGCGGTTTTCCGAATACTACTGGGTCATAGTCCGTGGCGGGGACGACTACAGCGCTTTTACCGGTTTGTACGGGTCGAATATGGAACTGATCGAAAGGACGTGGCTTTCATACATAGAGGGGCTCTACCGGCGGGTGACAAAAGAGCCGTCTGCGGATATGCAGGACAAGGTGTCAGAGCGTGAAATGCCGACGTTATCGACTGATACGGGAAAGGGGAAGGAATGAAGAAGTGCATCAGTTACTGGTCATTTGAGGGTGGCCTTGACGGCGCGGCGGTGTACGGAGAGGTCTTCAAGGAGGCGAAGGCCGCTGGGTTCGAGGCGGTTGAGCCGGCGCTCTCGGGGGCCGGCGAACTCACCCTCGCAACCACAAAAAGCGAGTGCGAGAAAATTGCCGCCGACGCAAAGGCCGCAGGCGTGGAGCTGTCGAGCTTGGCCACGGGGCTTTTCTGGGAGACGAGCCTGACGGCGCCGGAGCAAGCGGTGCGCGAGAGGGCACTCGATATCGGCAGGAGCCTCATAGAGAGAGCGACCTGGCTGGGTGTGGACGCGGTGCTTGTCGTACCCGGCGCGGTGGAGGTTTTCTTTTTGCCGGATGCCGAGAGAGTGCCTTACGACGTCTGTTACGAGAGGTCGCTTGCGGCGATAAAGGCGCTGGCGCCGGTTGCCGAAGAGCACAAGGTCAGGATCGGTCTGGAAAACGTCTGGAACAAGTTCCTCTTGAGCCCGCTCGAAATGCGCGATTTCATCGACAAGATCGGCAGCGACTACGTGGGCGCGTACTTCGACGTCGGCAACGTGCTTCTGACCGGCTTCCCCCAGGACTGGATACGGATCCTAGGCGGGCGGCTCGTGCGCATCCACATCAAGGACTTCAAGACCTCCGTCGGTACGGTTGAGGGATTTGCGGATCTCCTGGAGGGTGACGTACCTTGGGAGGAGACGATGGCCGCGCTCAAGGCGGCCGGCTACGACTCGTACATCACCGCGGAGATGATCCCGGCCAAGGAGGGTCTCATCGAGGGGACGTCGAAGGCGATGGACCAGATATTCTCATACCTGTGAGACCGATGCCCCTGTTGAAGGGGCGCTGTGTCGTGTTTGAGCGGCCCGGTTGACGCCGGGCCGCTTTGCTTTTGGCCGCCGGTGGGGGGTCTATTTCGGGCGGAGTGGCGGGCGTTTTGACTATGCTGGTTCTTGGGGTATATTTCTTATGGACGAGGGTGCAGGACCGGGGTCAATGTCCGGCACATCGGCCGGGAGTTTCCCGCGCGCGCACAAGGCGCGCAGGATTCTTGAAAACCAGGCCGCCTGAGAAGAAGCCTCCATATGGAGGGCTGGCGTCCATACACGCCGTACGCACCGAGCGGATAACGGCGGGAGCGCGGGCCATCCTGCCCCGAGGAGGGAACAAGCAGGGTCCTGTTAGAGCCGGGTAGACGAATCCCGGCGGGACTCCGGGTAGGCACAGGGAGACTTGCGATGTTTGGGTGGGCTACGGCGGTTGTGGCAATCCTGGGAGCGGGCCTCGTTATGACGAGGCACCTGCGCAGGCAGCACACGGAGTTCGAGAGTCTCCGCAATGCGGTTGACGAAACCCTTATCGAGTTGAGGCAGGTAGCGCCTTGCCAAAGGGACAATGCCCTCGACGACCAAGTCGAGGACGGCTACCATATGGTCAACAACCTCGGCCGCTTAAACATCCTCCTTGACCAGCTCAACGGCCTCCTCCACGGCCCCGGCGAGGCCGCCGACGTGCCGGAGAGGCGCCCCCTCTTTTTCGGCGAGGAGTGGCCGCCCCCTCCGGGCGGACCGCCTGATTTCGACAGCCCCGAGGAGTTCAGAAAGTTTGATATGATGGGGCCCATCAGCGGCGAAGAGCTGGAGGATACGGACTGGGATCTTCTCTTCAAGCGGATTCAGACCGATAGCGATATGGACACGGCCTGAGAATGTGACGGGTCCTCAGCGCAGGCCGTACTCGTCCAGCTTCCTGTAGAGGGTGCGCTCGCCGATTCCGAGCATCTTTGCGGCCTCCGCACGGTTGCCGCCGGTCTCCTCCAGCGTGCTTCTTATGAGCTTGCGCTCCGCATCTTTTATTGTCATTCCGGCGAGTGCCCCCGCCTCGGGGACCGCCGTCTTAGGCGCGGCAAGGGCAAGCTGCGTGCCGCTGTGAACGTGGAGCGGAATGTCGTCGACGTCAAGGACGCCTCCCGGCGAGACTACCACCATACTCTCGATGCAATTTTTCAGTTCGCGGATGTTACCGGGCCAACGGTAGCGCATCAGGATGTCGCAGGCCCGGGGGGTTATCCCCGAGATTTTCCTGCCGTGGGTCCTGCTGAACTCGTCGAGAAACGCCGCCACCAGGAGCGGGATGTCCTCCCTGTGCTCTCTCAGCGGCGGCAGGCAGAGAGTGACTACCTTGAGCCTGAAGTAGAGGTCCTCCCGGAATCGTTCATTGCGGATGAGTTCTTCCAGCTGCCTGTTCGTGGCGGCCACCAGGCGGACGTCGACCTTTATGGGCTCGTTGGAGCCGACGCGGAATACCTCGCCGTACTCGAGAACGCGCAGGAGCTTGACTTGGGTGGAAAGCGGCATATCGCCGACCTCGTCCAGAAAGAGCGTCCCTGCGTCGGCGTACTCGAAGCGGCCCTTGCGGCCCGAAAGCGCCCCGGTAAAAGAGCCCTTTTCGTGCCCGAAAAGCTCGCTTTCGAGGATTCCCTCGGACAGCGCCGCGCAGTTGAGGGCCACGAAGGGCTTGCTGGCGCGCGGTGAGCCGGCGTGGATGGCCTGGGCGATGAGCTCCTTGCCCGTCCCGCTCTCACCCTCTATCAGAATGGTGGCGGTTGTCGGTGCGACCGCCCTGACGAGGCGCGTCAGCCGCCGCATCGAGGGGCTCTCACCGATGACGCCTTCGAGGTGCCAGGTATCACCTGTGCGGCGCGGCTTTGTCGCGAGGCTTCGTTCAACGGCCTTCTTGACGACGGTGCGCAGCTCGGTGATGTTGAGGCCGGCCCCTTTCTCGAGGTAGGTCAGTGCCCCTGCCTGCATTGCCTCCACGGCGGAATTGACCGTGGGGTAGCCGGTCAGGACGATGACCTGGGTGCCGGAAGACTGCTTGCGGGCTTCCCTCAGGATGGCAAGGCCGTCGGCGCCGTCGAGCTTGAGGTCGGTTACGACAACGTCATAGGGGCCCTGCTCGAGTGCGTCGAGGGCGTCGGCGGACGTATAGACGGTATCGACATGGTATCCTATGCGCCTCAAGGCCTCCGAGGCGGCCTCAGCGTGGTCTTTTTCGTCGTCGACGACGAGAATTCTGGCGGTATCCTGCATATTCACCTGTCCGGAAACATAACCTGCAAAAGAACGCACATTTTACACGGGAAAGGGCATTTTAGCAAACGCCTGCGGAGGGAGGGCTTCGCCCCCTTTTTGCTACGGGGGCCACGGGCGTTGCCCGAGGCAATCAACTGACCTTCTTCGGACGAGGCAATGCCTCGCCCCTACAGATGGCTATGTGGCACTGGTGGCTTGGTAGGGGCGCGATTTATCGCGCCCAATGCGTCCGTATTCTTCACCTGTGGGCGCAAGTGAACTTGCGCCCCTACGAACGATGCGTGTGCCACGGCGGGTCTTGCCCCGCCGTGCGGATTATATTCCGCCTGCTGCAGCCAACAAGTAGGGCGGACATTCTTGTCTGCCGAACGTTTATTCCGCGTGCGGCAAGCCGCAT
>JAGHCE010000143.1 GCA_021160625.1 Planctomycetota bacterium
AACTGCGCCTCGCCTCCCTTGGCCTTGCTGCGGGGCACAAAGGACGGGCGTTCCTCGGCGTCGAGCGCCCGGGTCTCCAGCTTCGCCAGGATCGACTTGGCCCGCTCCACAACCCCCCCCGGCACCCCCGCCAGCTTAGCCACGTATATCCCGTAGCTCTTGTCGGTACCTCCCGGCATTATCTCGTGATGGAACGTCACGTGCCCCTGCCACTCCGATACCCGCACGTTGAAGTTCTTCACGTTCTCCAGCACCAGCGCCAGCTCGGTGAGCTCGTGGTAGTGCGTCGCGAAGAGGGTCCTGGCCTTTACCCTTCCGGCAAGGTCCTCGCAGACGGCCCACGCGAGCGAGAGGCCGTCGAAGGTGCTGGTGCCGCGCCCCACTTCGTCCAGGACCACCAGAGACCGCCCTGTCGCACTATTTAGGATATTGGCGGTCTCCGTCATCTCAACCATAAAAGTGCTCTGCCCGCGGGCAAGTTCGTCCGAGGCTCCTACTCTCGCGAAGATACGGTCGGCCACGCCTATCGAGGCGCGCCCGGCCGGCACGAAGCTGCCCATCTGCGCCATAATGACCAGAAGCGCCGCCTGCCTGATATACGTCGATTTGCCGGCCATATTCGGCCCGGTTATCACCGCAAGGTCACAATCTCCCGCGCCCAGGTGCACGTCGTTCGGGACGAACTCCCTTTCCAGACTCACGTCCAGCACCGGGTGTCGGCCGGCCTCGATGTGAATCTCCCTTGAGTCGTTCACCTCCGGGCGGACGTAGCGGTTTTCCTCGGCCACCTCGGCCAGCGCCGTCAGCATGTCCACTTGGGCCAGCGCCGCGCCGGTGTGCTGAAGCCTGCCCGCCTCGGCCCCCAGCCGCCGCCTTATCTCCTTGAATATCTCAAACTCCAGCTCCGAGGCGCGTTCCTGCGCCGAGAGAACCTGCGACTCGTATTCCTTGAGCTCCGGCGTCACGTAGCGCTCGGCGTTTTTGAGGGTCTGCTTGCGGACGTAGTTCGTCGGCACCCTGCCCGCGTTCGAGTGACCCACCTGGATGTAATACCCGAAAACCCGGTTGTAGCCGACTTTAAGTCTGTCAATCCCGGTTCTTTTTATTTCGTGCTGCTGGTACCCGGCTATCCATTCCCTGCCGTCGCGGCTGATGGAGCGCAGCCTGTCGAGCTCCTCGTCGTACCCCTTGCGGACAAGTCCCCCTTCGTGTGTCTTGGCGGGAGGAGCGTCCACTATTGCCGACGCCACGAGTTTTCGCATATCGTCCAGCACGTCGAGGTTTCCGGCGAGCCGCCCGGCGAGCTCGCCCGAAAGACTGCCTAACGCTTTCTTTATCGCAGGCAGGGCCTCGGCCGTTACCTTCAGGGCCACGAGGTCACGAGGCAGAGCCGTCTGGGCCGAAAGCCTCGTGGCTATCCGTTCGAGGTCGCTGACGTCCGAGAGATGCCGCCTTATCCCGGCGCGAAGCGCCCCCTTCGCGAGGAGCTCGTCGACCGCCTCGAGCCTCTCGTCTATCGCCGCCGTCTCCACCAGAGGCGACGTGAGCGACTCCCTCAGCAGCCTCCCGCCCATCGGGGTCATCGTCCGGTCCAGGACGCCCAAAAGCGAGCCCTCGGTGCGGCCCTCGCGCTGGGTGCGCACGAGCTCAAGGCTCGCCTGCGCGCTCCTGTCCAGGATGAGCCTGTCCGAAGGTTCGACCTTCTGGATCTTCAAAATATGCGCAAGCGCGGTTTTCTGCGTCTCGCGCAGGTAGTCGAAAACCGCCCCCGCCGCGCCGATACCGATCGTCAATCCCGCCAGGCCGAACCCGTCGAGGCTATTGACCTCGAAATGCTTCTGCAGCAGCCGCGCACCCTCACCGGCGGAAAAGGCCCAGTCGCTTCGCTCGGTGATCTTCCCCGAGAACGCGGCGGCAAGCCCCCCGGCAAACTCCTCGTCTCGCTTCGCCACCGTCTCCGGAATGAGACACTCGGCCGGCTGCAGCCGGAATATCTCGTCCTCCAGCTGCGCCCGGGCTATCTCCTCGGTGAAAAACGCCCCCGTGGAGACGTCGGCCCAGGCCACCGCGCAGGCCGCCTGCCCCGGGAGGACCGCCGCCAGGTAGTTGGGTTCCTTGTCTTCCAGGAGGTGCTCTTCGGTCAGCGTCCCGGCCGTTACCACCCTGGTTATCTCGCGCCGGACAAGACCCTTGGCCGCGGCCGGATCCTCAACCTGTTCGCAGATCGCCACGTTGTACCCGGCGTCCACGAGTTTCTTGAGGTATTCGGCCGCCGAATGGTGCGGCACGCCGGCCATCGGAACCGCGTTTTCCCCCTTCGCCCGGCTGGTCAGTGCCAGCCCCAGCACCTTGGAGGCGACACGCGCGTCCTCGTGAAACATCTCGTAGAAATCGCCCATACGGAAAAAGAGTATCGCATCGCGGCATTGCCGCTTTATCCGCTGGTACTGCTCCATCATTGCGGTAGGGGCCATAAGTGCTGCTTTCCCAATCGAAAAGAGCGCGCAAGGAAACTACGCCCCTCTCTTGCAGGGGTTATGCGCACTGCGCGCGGAGTTCATTCGGCCTTCCACGGGCGAGGCAATGTCTCGCCCCTACGGATGGCTGCGTGCCACTGGCGGCTTTGTAGGGGCACGATTTATCGCACCCGATATTCCTTCAATGCGCCTCGCCTGCGGGCGCAATAAATTGCGCTCGTACACTACTTGTTCCGCGTGCGGCAAGCCGCGCCCTACGTTTATCCCGCTGTTTCGGTTATTCTTGCCAACCCCGGCGGGACGAAAAGCCTCCGGCCGCACGGCGCGTCCGGGCGCGTCCGGGCGCTTACGGACCGGAGCCCACTGCCGGTGCAGATATTCTACCTCTTTGAGGGCGCGCGGCAAGGGGCAACCGGCAGGGACGGCGGCGGCCGGCTTTCCCCCCGACATCTTGTACCCCCCAGAGTCTTTTCGGGCGGTCGAATTGAATTTTCCTTGATAAAATCAGTCCGATATGGTACTTATGAGAGGGGTAGAAGCGTCTTAAGCAGTGTCTTTTGCCGCGACGGAACCGAAGGTGCATTGTCGGGAGGGTCTTGTGAAGCTGCGATGCGTCATTCTTGTTTGCCTGGCGGCGCTGGTGGTGGTCGGCATCGCCGTCTCCGGGGCCTATGCGCAGCGCATGCCGCGCGAGCCCGATTTCTCCGAGCAGGTGGACAGCTTTTACGACACGCTGGCGGAGAAGCCGAACCAGGACAAGTTCTTTTCCATACTGATATTCATCGTTCTCGGCGGCGCCTGCACCTACGCCGAGATGAGGGGAATCAAGAAGGTGGTTTCAGAGGGCTAATCGTCTGAAACAAGAGGTCTTTATCTGAGCATTTGCGGGAGGGTACCAAATGAAAGGGAAACAGGTAGCGCTTTACATCTCGGTCGCCTTGAACGCTGCACTTCTGGTTCTTCTGAGCGTGCCCGGTGACGAAAATCGCCTGGTTCTGGGCCAGGTTTCCTCCAACGTCGGCGCCTATGCCGCCGTCTCCTCCGAGGTCAGCGGCGGCAACCAGGACGCCCTGTGGCTGGCCGACCGCGTTTCCGGGATGCTGGTCGTCTACCAGCAGAGGATCGGCACGCGTGACAAAAAGCCCTTCCAGATGATGGACCGGCGCAGCCTTCGAGACGACCTCGATGAGCGCCAGGTCGGAAACCTGATGATGCTCACGGCCAAGATCTCCTCTTCGAACTCCGTCGTTTGCGTGATCGACACGGATTCCGAGCGAATGGCCGTCTACGAGTTCGATCGCAGCGACCGGCGGATAAAGCCCGTCCAGTATAACAACCTGCGCGTGGACCTCGGCAAGGCCGGCGCCAGCACCCGCTGAGTCTCTACCTGCGCTGAAAATGCTTCGGGCCGCCCCCGTAAGGGCGGCCCGTTATTCTCCCGCCGGCACAACCTCTTCTAAGCAGCTCCAATTAGAAGCAGCCCGGTCATCAGGTAGGGGCGAGGCATGCCTCGCCCGGCCCGGCCGGACAAGACCGGCCGTGGCACACCGCGTTACAGGACATCAGTTTTAGCGGTACGCCTTTGCCTCGTCTATTCCGAACTTCGCCAGGAGCCTCTCGAACTCGTCCTCCTCGACCCAGGAGACCCTGCCGCCGGCGAAGAGAACGTTTCTTCCGAAGCGATCGTGGGCGCCCCTCACGTCCCACAACAGCGGACAGTCCTCCCCGGAATGGATATTAACCCTGTCCGGATTGTAGACGTAGTCCATCGCATTCTCGCCGGGGTTTCTTAAGGCCGGCCGCGCCGGGCACGAGAACGCCCCCCGGCCCCTGAGATATCTCCAGTCGAGATTCCTGTACCACTGGGGCCCCTGCGGATAGTAGCCGTTGTGGTCGAGGGCGTACTGGCGAAGCGCCGTACCGACGGTCTTGAGGTTGTCCTGGCACCCTGCGATCATCTGTCTCTGGCCGTCGCCGAGCACCCTCGGCACCAGGGAGGCGACGGCCATCACCATAATGGACGCCGCAACCATCCAGCCCACAAGCGCCTTGCGCACCCTCCACGTCGCCGGCCGCCAGATTTGGGTGCTTTCGTACGAGGAAGTGGCGGCGGCGAGGCGCTCACCGGCCGCACCGATCCGGTGAAAAGTCCGCTCCGCAAGCCCCGCAGGCGCCTCCTCGAGCTTTTCCCTCCTGAGGGTGCCGGTTGCGTCCTGGAGAAGAGCCAGCTGCTTGCGGCATTCGGTGCAGGATTCAAGGTGCGCCTTCAGAAACGCCCTCTCCTTCTCGGTTATGTCGCCGAGCGCCTCCTTCACCAGGAGGTCCTCGTAAAGTTTGCAGTTCTTTTCCACTTTCAGAATCCTCGCTTGCGCTTCAATGCTGACGCCATCTGGCGCATTGCCCTGTACAGCCGGGACTTCACCGTCCCCATCGGCAAATCCAGCACCTGGCTTATCTCGGTGTATTTCAAGTCGTTGTAAAAGTACAGTGTCACAATTTCCCTCAGGCTCTCCGGCAGTTCCTCGAGGAGCTGCCTTGCCAGCGAGGCCGATTCCTGCTTGTCCAGAACGGCCTCCGGCTCCGGTGCCGGGGACTCGACAATGTCGGCCAGGCTGCCTTCTTCCCCCGGCCGTATCTCGCGGTCGAGTGAAAACGCCCTTCTGCGCCGTCGCTTGCGCATCGCATCACGCGCGAGATTGGCCGCTATCGTGTACATCCACGGCTTGAACCGCCCGTCCGGTCTGAACGTGTCCATCTTCGCGTAGACCTGCAGGAACGTTTCCTGGAAGAGGTCCTCAGCCGTCTGGCGGTCCCCGACATAATGGTACAGAAAGTTAAAGAGCTCGCCTTCGTACCGCTCCAGAAGCAGCCTGAAGTCGCCTCTGCGCCCCCTGAGACTCCCCAGGAGAAGCTCTTCATCGCTGTTGCGGTCGGCCATCCGGCTGCCTCTACTACGTACAGAAAGCGTCAATGTTCCCGAAAGAACACGAAAAAAGCAAAAAACCCGTGCCGCTGGTTCTCCACACCATTGTATACCCGCGAAGAAGTCTATCCAAGAGGCCTCCCCTTGCGCTCGCAGCCGCCTCCCGTAAAATCAAGCGAGACAGGATTTTAGACTGATAGAGGTTTTTCAGGTACGTTTTTTTGGGACATTTTCTGCAGATTTTTGTTTTTGCCTTTGTAACGGGCCTAAGCGGTGCTGTCA
>JAGHCE010000152.1 GCA_021160625.1 Planctomycetota bacterium
CTCGCGGGGTTTTATGCAGGCGGGCTGCTCCGGGCGGTTATCATTTCCTGACACCCGTCAGAAGCCTTGCCAAAAAGCGCCTATCTCTTTATCCTCTTTATTCTTACGCCGCCTGCCGCATTTGCGCGGGCAAAGCGTTGACTGTGAAGGATGACAAGCGATGACCAAGAAGCAGGAACCAAATTACAAGGACACGCTCAACCTCCCGAAAACCGCCTTCCCGATGAGGGGCAGGATGAAACAGCGGGAGAAGGATTTTCAAAAAGCGTGGGAGGAGGCGGACATCTACGGGCAGGTCCGCGCCGCGCGCACGGGCGCGCCGAAGTTCATCCTCCACGACGGCCCGCCGTACCCCACCGGCGACATCCACATAGGCACCGGGATGAACAAGGTCCTCAAAGACCTCATCGTCAAGTATAAGACGATGCAGGGGTTCGACGCGCCGTTTATCCCCGGATGGGACTGCCACGGCCTGCCGATCGAGTACAAGGTGCTCTCCCAGCTCGGCGAGAAGGCCGCCGAGATGCCTCGCGCCGCCATTCGCAAGCGCTGCCGCAACTACGCGATGAAGTTCGTCGAGCGAAACCGGCGGCAGTTCAAGTCGCTCGGCATCTTCGGCCGGTGGGAAAAGCCGTACCTCACCTTGAACCCCGAATACGAGGCCGCGGTCATCGAGGGCTTTGCCGACGTCGTCGAGGGGGGCTACGTCACGCAGGCCCTCAAGCCCGTCCACTGGTGCTTTTCCTGCCGGACGGTCCTGGCCGAGGCGGAGCTTGAGTACTCCGACGAGAAGAGCCCGTCGATATACGTCAAGTTCGCCGTGGACGGCGACTACACCGACATCTTTCCGCAAACGGCCGACTGCCCGACCTCGATACTCATCTGGACGACCACTCCCTGGACGCTTCCGGCCAACTTAGCCATCGCCGTCCACCCGGACGCCGACTACACGGCGGTTCTTTACGACGACCCGAATTCGGGCCGCCGCGAGGCCCTTATCCTGGCCGAGGCGCTCGTGGATGCGGTCTTCGAGGCTGTCGGCATAAGCGGCTTTGAGCCGACGGGGGTGAAGGTCAAGGGCCGCGATCTGGAAAACCGCGCGTACCGCCACCCCTTTGTCGACCGCGTTTCGCCGGTGATACCGGCCCGGTACGTGAGCCTCTCCGACGGGACGGGCGCCGTTCACAACGCCCCCGGCCACGGCCACGACGACTTCACCGTCTGCCGCGAGTACGGTATCGACCCATACTGCCCGGTGGACCCCTCGGGGCATTTCACCGAAGAGGCGGGCAAGTTCGCCGGGAAGAACATCTTCGACGCCAATCCCCTCATCCTCCAGGAGCTGCGAAGAACCGGCAGCCTCCTTCACCAGGAGACCATCACGCACTCCTACCCCCACTGCTGGCGCTGCAAAAAGCCGGTTATCTTCCGCGCGACGAAGCAGTGGTTCATCCTCGTCGACCACAACGACCTGCGCGACAGGGTGCTTGAGGAGATAAACAACGTCGAATGGATTCCCGACTGGGGCAAGACGCGCATCACGAGTATGGTCTCTGAGCGGCCTGACTGGTGCATCTCGCGCCAGAAATCCTGGGGCTTGCCGATACCGGCCTTTTACTGTAAGTCCTGTGGTGCAACGCACTTGGATGCGCACTCGATCCGGCACGTAGCGAAGGTCTTTCGCGAAAAGGGCTCGACGTCGTGGTTTGAGTTGCCTGCCGAAGCGTTCCTGCCGGAGGGCACCACGTGCGCCGAGTGCGGAGGCGCGGAGTTTCGCAAGGAGACGGACATCTTCGACGTGTGGTTCGAGAGCGGTTCGAGCCAGCGGGCCCTCCTGCGGCGGGAAGAGGGGCTAACGTGGCCGGCGGACCTCTACCTCGAGGGGACCGACCAGCACCGTGGGTGGTTCCAGCTCTCGCTTATCCCGGCGGTGGCCGCCGACAACGCCGCCCCTTACCGGGCCGTTCTCACCCACGGCTTCGTCGTGGACGAGGATGGCCGGAAGATGTCGAAGTCGCTGGGCAATTTCCTCAGCGTCGAGGACGCGCTCAAGGAGTTCGGCGCGGAGATAACGAGGCTGTGGGTCTCGTCGGTCAATTTCCGCGACGACATCAGGGTCTCACGGACGCTCATCGGGAACCTCTCGGACGCCTACAGGCGCATCAGGAACACCTTCAGGTATTTCCTGGGCAACCTTGCGGACTTCGACCCCGCCGCTGACGTCGTCGCAGACTCGGACCTTGCCGAGATTGACCGATGGGCGCTGGCGGAGTCGGCCAAGCTCGTCGACGGCGTCACGCGCGCCTACGAGGGCTACCAGTTTCACCGGGTTTACCACCTGGTGCACAATTTCTGCGTGGTGGAGATGTCGAGCTTCTACCTGGACATACTGAAGGACCGGTTGTACTGCGAGGCGCGCACCTCGGTGGGTCGCCGCGCGGCGCAGACGGTTCTCTACCGGGTGCTCCAGGCGCTGGTGAAGGTCCTGGCGCCCGTCCTCATACACACGGCCGAGGAAATCTGGCAGGTTATGCCTGGCGAAAGGGAGACCTCAAGCGTGCATCTGGCGCGCTGGCCCGAAGTGGATACCGCCCACATCGACGATGCCCTCGCGGCGAGGTGGGAGAGGATGATCGCCGTGCGCGACGAGGTTCAGAAAAACCTCGAAGCCCTGCGAGCCGCCAAGACCATCGGCGGATCGCTCGAGGCAAGCGTAACGCTCTATACCGAGGACACTGATCTCTACGAATTCATCAAGTCGTTTGAAGGCGACTTAGAGACGATTCTCATCGTCAGCGAGGCGAAGGTCGTCCGCGGCGTCTGCGAGACCGCGACACAATCGGCCGATATTCCGGCCCTTTACGTCGAGGCAAAAGTGTCGCAATACCGCAAGTGCGCGCGTTGCTGGAACTTCCGCGAATCAGTAGGCACCGTGCCCGGCCACGAGGACCTGTGCGAGCGGTGTGCAAAGGTTGTGGATAACCTGTGATTGAGGTGCCGTAAGGGCACCAAGGCCCGGAAATATGGGGTTTTCGGGCCTGGCGGCCGTCAAAGGCCCGAAAGGTGCGCTTCTGGAGCGGCTTTGTTGCTGCACGACTGCAACTGTTTGCACAATCAAGGGTTATGGCTGCATCCAGCAATTCCGCTGCGATTCGGCGATGTGCCGCCGATGGCCGTAAGCCCGCATTTTATGCGGTTTCGCGCACTTTGCGGCATTTCGGCGCCGGCCGCGAAAATGAATGTGGATAACTTGTTCACAATTGGGTTGAAAAGGCGGCGCTGAACCGGGAAGATTACGTCCGGGCGGAGGACGGAGGGCCAGATGTCAGGCAAAGCAAGGCTGGCCGTACTGCTTTCGGGCAGCGGCACGACGCTGCAGAACATCCTCGACCGTATCGGCAACGGCACGCTTCCCGCGGAGGTGGCCGTCGTTGTAAGCTCGCGCAAGGACGCCTACGGCCTCATCCGCGCCGAGAAGGCGGGCGCCCCGGCGCACGTTGTGTCATCGCGTGAGTACGCAGACTGGGACGACCACTCCCGCGCCGTCACCGAGGTCCTCGACCGCTACGGCCCAGACCTCGTCGTTATGGCCGGCTATATGTGCCTGTACCGCTTTCCGGCGCGCTACGAGCACAGGATAATGAACATCCACCCGGCGCTCATCCCGGCGTTCTGCGGCAAGGGGCTCTACGGGCATCTTGCACACAAGGCCGTCATCGACTACGGCGTCAGGGTCACCGGTTGCACGGTGCATTTCGTCGACAACGAGTACGACCACGGCCCCATCATACTCCAGCGCACCGTGGCCGTCCGCGCCGGCGACACGGCCGATACGCTCGCCGAGCGCGTCCAGGCCGAGGAGCGAATCGCCTACCCCGAGGCCATCCGTCTCTTCGCCGAAGATCGCCTCATCGTCGAAGGGGGCACGTGCAAGGTCCTTCCGGGCGACTGGACGCCCACGAGTGCCTGCGGTCTGGAATAAGGCTGCAAGATGCGGAACGCTCTCATCCATCCGCCAACTGCCGGTTACCGTACTTCATTCGCGGGATCAGCCGCACCCTCTTTCGCCCCGATAAGGAAATAGTGTATCCTTTCATTGCCCTGAGCGCGAAGGTTCTGTGAGGGAACATCGGCTACGTCCTCCTGGGTGGCAGCCGCAAGTGCGCCTTTCCCACGGTGCTACTTCAGGAAGGTCCTGTAGTCTTTGAGGTTTTTCTTCAAGAGTTCCGGTGTGTTGAGATCATAGGGGCAGCGGTCTTTGCACTGGTTGCATTCAATGCAGTTTTCTATGCGGCTCATTTTTTCCTGCCAGTCTTCGGTGAGGAAGTTTTCGCTGGGGGCGCGCCTCAGGAGAAGCGACATCCTCGCGGCCATGTTTATAGGAATCTCCACCGGGCAGGGCAGGCAATAGCCGCAGCCCCGGCAGAAATCGCCTGAGAGTTCGGCGATATCCTTTTCGATAACGGCGCGGAGCTCGTCGTTGAGGAGGGGCGGGTTCTCGGCAAGCGCGAGGAACTCGTCGAGCTCGCTTTCGGCCTGGATGCCCCAGATGGGCACTATCTTTTCAAACTGCCTGAGGAAGGCGAAGGCGGTTGTGGCGTTTGTGATGAGGCCGCCGGCCAGCGCCTTCATCGCGATGAGGCCGACGTCGTGTGAGGTGCACTCGTCGACGAGGGCCAGGTCCCCCGGCGACGAGAGGGCGCTCAGGGGGAATTGCAGCGTGTCGAAAAGCCCAGAGCGTACGGCCTCGGTTGCAACGGCGATGCTGTGGTTTGAGATTCCGATGAAGCGGACCATGCCCCTCCGCTGGGCCTCGATGGCGGCGGAGTAGGTCGAGTCGGGGTCGTTGGGGTCCGGAATTTCGGCGGGGTTGTGGAGCTGGAGGATATCCACGTAGTCGGTTTTCAAGTTGGTGAGGCTGGTTTCGAGGTGGGCAAGGAGGCCGGCGCCATCACGGGCGTGGCTTTTGGTGGCGATTATGACTTCGGTGCGGACATCCGAGAGCGCCCGGCCGATTTTCTCCTCGCTGTCGCTGTAACCGCGTGCCGTATCGAAGAAGTTGACGCCGCCGTCGTAGGCCTTTCGCAGGATGTGCGTCGCCTCGTCGAAGCCGACACGCTGGATGGGCAGCGCACCGAAGGCGGTCCTCGTAACCATAAGCCCCGTACGTCCGAGCCTGACCTTTTCCATGACGAGCCGTTCCTCGAAAAGCGGTTTTCCTACCTGCCTTGTGCCGCCGTATCATTCTTCGCGCGCCACAGCTTGTGTCAACAAGACGCAGCCGGTGGTAACTGTCCCATGAAGTGTGGTAGGAGTCGTGCGTGTAGGGTGCGCTTTAGCCCACGCGGAATAGACGTAGGGCGGCATCGTATGCCGCCATAACCGTCCCGCTGGATTCTTGTCACGGGCGGGCGCGGGCGTTATGATAGGCTGCTCACAGAGGAGAAGGCTATGAGGAGAATCGGAGGATTGTTCGGCAGGAGCCCGTTTGGGCCGATGCACGAGCATTTGCTCAAGGTGCTGGACTGCCTTGGGATGGTGGGGCCGCTGGTTGAGGCGGCGTGCCGGGGCGATGCCGTAGCCCTCAGAAAGACCGCGTCCGACCTGGCGCGCATCGAGCGGCAGGCCGACCGGCTGAAAAAGGCCATCCGCACGCAGCTGACCACGAGCGTCTTTGCAAGCGTCTCGCGAAGCGAGATTATGGCGCTGGTAAAGGCCCAGGACGATGTGGCCGACCAGTGCGAGCGCATCGCCTATGAGCTGTCCATACGCCGGACGGACTTCCCGGCGTTCCTCGCGAAGAATGCAAACGCCTTGGCGGCGGTGCTGGTCCAGGCGGCGGGGCCCCTGGGTCGCGCGTCCCGGATACTGGACAAGTCCGGCGGGCATCTGGGCAAGGGCCAGGCCCAGGAGGTGGGAACCTTTATCGAGGAGATAAGAACGACCCTCGTCGAGGCCGAGTCGGTCAGGGACCGGTTTTTGAAGAAGCTCTTCAGGCATGAGAGCGAGGTCGAGGTGCTCGACGCCGTCTTTCTTATGAAGTTCGCGGACCGGTGCGACAAGGCGGCCGGAAAAGTGGAAAACGTCGCCGACATTCTCACCAGGCTCATTACGGAAGGGAACTAATGCGGGCCGCCTGGCTCCTCGTTATGCTTGCGCTGCCTGCCCTCGGCGGCAACGGGATCCACGTCGAGGTCAACCGGTTGCCGCCCGGCGCCCGGTGCCTTGCGTTTAAGGCGGGCCGTCCCGGCGTGGAGGCGATACCCGTTGAGGGGGGCTTCGAGTTTGCGGATCTTGCCCCCGGCACGTACAACATCGAGATAAGGGCGGGCAGCCTCGACGTCATCGGTGTGGACTTGAGGCCCCGCGACGCCGAGGGCCGCCCCGTGGAGGTCTCCAGCGTCGCCCCCGCCGTGGAGAAGACGATAAGGGAGTTTTTCGAGCACACAAAGGACTTCTTCGACCGGCGGCGAATGCCGATTGTAATGGGTGCGGGGGATAGGGCGATGGGCCTGGTCGAAAACGTCCGTAGCGGTGATACCACCACGTATGGAAAGGCCGGGGGCAAGGTGCTCTTTCGGCTGGACCTGTGGGAGTTTACGAAGTCGTTTGGATCGTGGCGCAAGACGAAGTCGACCGTCTTCCTGCGGCGGTTCCTGGCGGCCGACGAGTTTGATACGACGAAGTTCGTCTACACGAGAGCGCTCGGCGGGATTGACCTGGCCTCCGGCGAGGTCCGGAAGGTGAAGTTCGACTTGGCCGCTGCAAGTGCCCCTGACTGCGAGGTGAAGAAATGAGAGTGAGCCCCTTTGTTGAAAAGACCCGTAGGGGCGCGATTTATCGCGCCCGTGGCGTCGGCTGTGTGCAGGGAAACCGCGAGTTTTCCGAAATCCACTGGTGGACAAGCCACCAGTGCCACACTGTTTTCAACAGAGCAGGAGCGAGCCCCTTTGCCAAGGCGGTGCTGACGATGTTGCTCGCGGCAATGCTTTCGGGGTGTATATCCGTCGCACGGCTTTTCCCGCCGTCCGAGGAGCAGACCACGTTTGAGCAGGCCGTGGAGGAAAACGCCCGGCTGAAGAAGATGCTCAAGACTGAAACACAGCTCAACCATACGTTGGCCTACAAGCTCGAGGTCGCGCGGATCGACCTGCAAAAGGCCCAGGCGGCCGTCGTGGCGAAGGAGGCTTCGGCGGCCGACGAAGAGGTGGCGGCGTTTCAGGACTACGAGGTCGCGCGCGTGCGCTTCGGCCTTCTCACCGGCCCCTCCAACTGGGACGACAAGCCCGGCCTCGACGGCTTCCGGGTTTACCTCATCGTTGAAGACAGCGAGGGGACGACCCTGAAGCGCAAGGGCAACTGCATCTTCGACCTCATCGACATATCAAGACGGCGCGAGCGGGTGATTATGTCCTGGGCGGTGCCGGCCGAGGTGCTGGGGTCTTACTGGCAGAGCCTACCGCCGGGTTTTCGGGTGAAACTGCCCTGGCAGGCGGAAGTTCCCTGGGGCGACGAGGTGGTGCTGAGGGGCACATTCACCAACGCCTACGGCAGGCAGTTTTCAGCGTCGCGGGTCTTCCGACTGGAAAGAGAGGTCCCTGTCGAAAAGGCGCAGGAAGAGACGGAACCCGGCAAATGAACGCGGCGGTCCTCGGAATTGACATCGGCACCTCCGGCACGCGGGCGCTCGTCGTCGATGCAAAAGGCACCGTAATCGCGCAGGGTGCCGCGCCGCAGGCATCCAGCCATCCGCGCCCCTCGTACAGCGAGCAGAATCCGGCCGAATGGTGGGCCGCGACCAAGCGTGCAGTTTCACAGGCTCTGGGCCGTGCCGCAGCGGCGCCGGAAGACATCGCCGCCGTGGGCCTCTCGGGGCAGATGCACGGGCTTGTCCTCCTCGACGAGGCGGATAACGTCATCCGCCCGGCGATCCTCTGGGACGACCAGCGCGCGGCCGCCGAGTGCGCCGAGATTGAAGAGGGCTTCGGGCGCGAGAAGCTTCTTGAGATTGCGTGCAACCCGGCCCTGGCGGGCTTTACCGCGCCGAAGATCGCCTGGATCCAGAAGCACGAGCCGGACAGCTGGGCCCGCACTCGCCGTATCCTCCTGCCGAAGGACTACATCCGCCTGCGGCTGGCCGGCGAGTA
This sequence comes from Planctomycetota bacterium, assembly GCA_021160625.1. GTDB lineage: Bacteria > Planctomycetota > DG-23 > SLPQ01 > SLPQ01 > JAGHCE01. Next base: position 8,148 of record JAGHCE010000152.1, read on the forward strand.
CGCCACCGACGTCGCCGACGCGTCGGGGATGCTGCTTCTGGACGTTCGCAAGCGCGACTGGTCGGACGAGATACTTTCGTTTCTCAACGTCGACAGGCGTCTTCTTCCCCGGCTCTACGAGAGCCCGGATGTAACCGGCGCCGTCACCGCCGAGGCCGCCGCGGCAACCGGCCTTGCCGAGGGGACGCCGGTTGTGGCAGGGGCAGGCGACCAGGCGGCCGCCGCCGTCGGCAACGGGATAGTGACCGGCGGCAGCGTTTCGGCCACGCTTGGCACGTCGGGAGTCATCTTCGCCGCCACCGATGCGCCGCTTCCCGACGTCCCGCGCGGGCGCGTTCACGCCTTTTGTCACGCGGTGCCCGGAATGTGGCACATAATGGGCGTGGTGCTTTCGGCGGGAGGGTCGTTGCAGTGGGTGCGAAACGAGCTGGCCGAGGCCGAGCGCGCCGAGGCCCAAAGGCGCGGCGTCGACGTCTACGACGTCCTTTGCGAGAAGGCCTTAAAGATCCCCCCGGGCGCCGAGGGCCTCATCTTCCTGCCGTACTTAGCCGGTGAACGCTCGCCTCTAAACGACCCGTATGCGCGCGGTGCCTGGATAGGGCTTACGGTGCGCCACGGCAAGGGGCACTTAGTGCGAGCGGTCGTCGAGGGCGCTACGTTTGCAATGCTGGAGAGCCTCAACGTGGTAAAAGAGCTCGGCGGCGAGGTAAACGAAATCCGCCTTTCCGGCGGCGGTGCAACAAGCCGGTTGTGGCAAAGCGTCCAGGCCTCCGTCTACAACCAGCCGGTCTCGCTTCTTGAGGTGAGTGAGGGCAGCGCCTACGGCGCGGCGCTTCTTGCGATGGTAGGCGCCGGTTTCTACGCCACCGTCGACCATGCCTGCGCCAAGGTCGTAAGAACCACCGCCTCAGTCAACCCCGCCCCTGCGGCCGCAAACGTCTACAACAGGACGTTCCCCCTGTACAAACAAGCCTACCAGCAGCTCAAAAACGAGTTCAAGGCCCTCGGCGAAGTGTCCGGCGCGTGAACCCCGGCAGGAAGAGATGTTCTCAAGGACATCGTGTGGTGGCTTTGGTGCCTGGAAAAAGAGCAACATCGCAACTCTGAGTTCAACTATGAAAACGGCCTCCGTGACGGTAACGAGTGCTGGGAAAAGTTCCGCCACAAACGCGGGTGGCAACGACAACTTGTTGCGCGGTGTTCGCCGCAGGCGGACAAGAGGAGGCATTCAAGACTCGCGCTGCCGGTGCGTGTCAATCTGATCGATATATCGTATCATCAACAGTATCCAATTGCACATACTCACTCACGCACGTTTTTTTTCTTATCGCGAAGATACCACTCTACTTCCACCAGGCCGTCGTCCCACTCCCATCCACGCACAGCCGCAAGTTCTTTGTCGAATCTGTCCGATGGCCTAATCCGTGTTGCCGGTATCTCGGTGCCGCTGCCGACTACGCAAAGGACCTCACAGACGGTCTCTTTCGAGATACCGGTGTCTTTGTAGTAAGTACGGTAAAACTCGTATTCGGTAATGTCCGCCCTGTCCTGAAAGCGACGCCGCTTTTTTCTCATCATGCTTCGCTCTGCTATCAGTAGAAGCACCACGAAAACCAGCATGATGATGCCGAATAGTAGTATTCGCACCCTATCCTCGACACCAGCAACATCTGCAAACCGCACCAAAGGCACCGCCAACTCCAAAGATGATACACCCGCAGGTCAAGAAAAGGAACCATTCAAAAGATACGGACCCGCGAGAGCGTTCGAGGACGCGAGTGAACCAGCGTCACTACGATGCACTGGTGGGCGAGCCACCAGTGGCACATCGGCGAATGACTGCGCGCGGCAAGTTTACCCGCCGGGCAAGGCCGCGTCCTACAAGAGACAGGCAGGAATGCCTGTCCTACTGTGTTAGTAGGCCTTTGCGAAGACTACGCGGCGGGGGCTTTTCTCGCCGGTGATTATGCAGCGGCCGGGTTCGGCGTCGGCGTCGAGCGGGACGCAGCGGACGGTTACATTCAGGTCGTCTTTTATCTGCTGCTCGACATCGGGATTGCCGTTGTAGTGGGCGAGGGCGAAGCCGCCGTGGATTTCGGGTTTGTCTCGGTTTTCCGGCGTGAAGAATTCGTAGAATTCATCCTTCGAATCGATCTTGCGCGTGTTTTCCTCGCGGAAGGCCAGCGCCCGCTCGAAAAGACCGTCCTGGATCTCCTGCAATATCGTTGCAACCGTCGCGACGAACTCCGCACGCGGCAGGCTGAAGCGCTCCTTGCGGGTCTTGTCCCGGCGTGCGACGAAGACCGAGTCGGACTCGATGTCGCGCGGGCCGATCTCGAGGCGGACGGGAACGCCCTTTTTCACCCAGCCCCACATCTTTTCCGCGCCCCTGGCATCGCGCCCATCAACCTCAACGCGGACAGCGGCGCCGTTGAAGGTGACCTCGCCAAGCTCGCCGGCCACACGGTTGCAGTACGCAAGCACCTCGGCACGTACGTCGTCTGAGTGGATGACCGGCAGGATGACGACGTGGAGCGGCGCGAGCCTCGGCGGCAGGACGAGGCCGTCGTCGTCGCTGTGGGTCATTATGAGGGCGCCGACAAGGCACGTCGAGACCCCCCAGGAAGTCGTCCAGGCAAACTCCTGGCTGCCTTCGGCGGTCTGGAAGCTTATCCCCTGGGCGCGTGAAAAGTTCTGCCCCAGGAAATGCGACGTGCCGGACTGGAGGGCCTTCCTGTCCTGCATCATCCCTTCGATGGAATACGTGGAAACCGCGCCGGGGAAACGCTCGGCGGCCGTCTTTTCGCCCTTGATGACCGGCATCGCCATATAGTTCTCGGCGAAGTCCTCGTAGACGTCGAGCATTCGCCGCGTCTCCTCAAGGGCCTCCTGCTTCGTCGCGTGGGCGGTGTGGCCCTCTTGCCACAGAAACTCCGTCGTCCGCAGGAAAAGGCGCGTGCGCATCTCCCAGCGCACGATGTTGGCCCACTGGTTCAAAAGCACCGGCAGGTCGCGGTACGACTGGATCCACTTCGCGTACATCGCGCCGATAACGGTCTCGGAAGTTGGCCGGACGATGAGCGGCTCATCGAGCCTGCCCGCCGGCACGAGGCCCCCGTCCGGGCCCGCCTCGAGACGATGATGCGTCACGACGGCGCATTCCTTGGCGAAGCCCTCGACGTGCTCGGCTTCCTTTTCCAGGAAGCTAAGCGGTATGAAAAGCGGGAAATAGGCGTTCTTGTGCCCCGTGGCCCTGAACATCCCGTCAAGAACCCCCCGGATGTTCTCCCACAGGCCGTAGCCCCAGGGGCGTATGACCATACACCCCCGCACCGGCGACGGCTCCGCGAGCTCGGCGGCCCGCACAACCTGCTGGTACCACTCCGGATAATCCTCGGCCCTGGTGGGCGTAATTGCGGTCTTCATCTTCTTTGCCATTGTCGTCTCTCTTGGTTATAGGTAGGGGCGCTGCACATTGCTGCGCCCTTAACACCGGGCAGGGCAAGCCCTGCCCCTACGACCGCGCCCTCGTTACCGGGCAGGGCACGCCCTGCCGCTACATCCTCTCAATCAGCCGTTCGACGAGGCGCGTTAGTTTTGGTTCGGCGGTGTTGGCTACGGCTATGATTTCTTCGATGTTTGCGGGTTCTAGGGCGTCGGGGAGGCAGACGTCGGTCAGGATGCCTACGCCGAAGGTCTTGAGGCCGGAATGGACGGCCACTATCACCTCCGGCACCGTGGACATCCCTATGGCGTCGGCGCCGATTGTGCGCAGAAAGCGGTATTCGGCGCGTGTTTCGAGGCACGGCCCCGTCATTGCGGCGTAGACGCCCCGGTGGGCGCGGATGCCCTCTTCGAGAGCGATTTCCTCGGCGGCGGCGATGTATTTTCCGTAATAGGGCTCGGCCATATCGGTGAAACGGGGGCCGAGCGTCTCGTCGTTGGGACCGATAAGGGGGTTGTCGCCCATAAGGTTGATGTGGTCATCGATTATGATGAGATCTCCCCTTTCCCACTCGGGGTTGAGACAGCCGCAGGCGTTCGAGACGACCAGGCTCTTTGCGCCGAGCGCCTTCATCACGCGCACCGGCAGCGTCACCTGCTGCAGCGTGTACCCCTCGTAGAGGTGCAAGCGCCCCTCCATCGCCACAACGGGTTTCCCGCCGAGGGTGCCGAGGATGAGATTGCCGGCATGCGTGGCGGCGGTCGCCGCGGGGAAATGCGGAATTTGCTCATAGGGGATATCGGCCGTCTTTTCGATGTCCCCGGTCAGGGCGCCCAGGCCCGTACCGAGGATGATGCCCACTTCGGGCACGAGGTCGGTTTGGGCCTTTATGGCCGCCGCCGCCTCGTCAATCTTATGCTTCAGGTCGTTCATCTGCTGCTCCTTTATGTGACAGGCAAAAGGCAAGCGACAGTAAGGCAAGCAACAGTAAGTGACAGGCAGGAATGCCTGTCCTACCTTATTACCTTATGCGCCGAGGCCCGAATGCCTGTCCTACTGCTGCTCCTTATGTGACAGGCCCGAATGCCTGTCCTACTTGCAGATCTCTGCGAGTTTCCTTTCCAGTTGTGCGCTCGTTTGGCCTTCGACCGCTACGCGCTTTGTGCGGGATGTTTCGCCCGAGACGAGGGTGATATCGGCTTTTTTGGCACCGAGGGCCTTTGCCAGCGCCGCAAGAAGTGCTTTGTTGGCCTTACCTTTTTCGGGGGCGGCGCTCACGGCGACCTTGAGCGCGCCGGAGTACTCGCCGACTATCCGCGTGCGCGATGCGCCGGGGGCGACTCGGACGTCGAAGAGCGCGGCGGTCCCCTTCGAATCGACCTTTATCACAGTCCGAGTTCCTTCGACCGGGCCGCGGCCGCCTCGACGGCCTTGATAACGGTCTCCTTCAAGGCTGCCTTTTCCATCGTCCGGACGGCGGCGAAGGTGGTGCCGCCGGGGCTGGTCACCTTTCGGCGGAGCTCGGCCGGGGGGTCGGGGCTTTCTGCAAGGAGGCGGCCTGCGCCAAGGCAGGTCCGGCTCGCCAGGCGAAGGGCCGCATCCTCCGGCAGGCCGAGCTTCACACCCGCCTCGGCAAGCGCCTCTACAAGGTAAAAAAAGTACGCCGGCCCCGAGCCGGAAACGGCCGTCACCGCGTCCATCGCCGACTCGTCGACCTCGACGACGGTTGCGGCGGCCTGGAAAATCTCCTTCGCAACGGCCAGGTCCTCGTCGGTGGCCCAGCGACCCTTCGCAAGCGCCGCCACCCCCGCCTGCACGAGCATCGGCATATTGGGCATCGCGCGCACGACGTGCGGCGTGCCGGAAAGCTGCTTTTCGATAAAGCCCGTCGTCACGCCCGCACAGATGGAGATAAGGAGCTTCCCCGCAGGCGCAGGCGAGATAATGGCCAGGAGTCCCGGCATATTCTGCGGCTTCACGGCGAATATCACGACCTCACAGCCGGCAAGCACCTCGCGGTTGTCGTTGGTGACCGCGATGGAGAGCTCGTCGGTGAAAAACTTCCGCCTCGCCTCGGCCAGGTCGCTCGCAAAGAGCCTTTCGGCGGGAATGCCGGAGGAAACCAGCCCCCGCGCCAGCGCCTCGGCCATATTGCCCGCACCGAAAAAACCAATCCGTTTACCCTCAAGCAAACCCATCGCCCTGCCCCCCTCAAATACCCTTTACAAGCGCCGAGCCGACACGGATAAGCGTGGCGCCTTCCTCGATTGCGACCTCAAAATCCTGCGTCATCCCCATCGAAAGATCGAACGGCTCGCGGTCAAACAAGCCCCCGGCCGCCAGCTGGTCGCCGAGCTTCCTCAAATTGCGGAAAACGGGCCTCGTCTCCTGCGGGTCAGAGACAATCGGCGCCATAGTCATAAGCCCGGCAAGATTGACGTGCCGCATCTGGCCCAGCGCCGCCGCCAGCTCGCGTGCCTCTCCCGCAGAGATACCCCACTTCGACTCCTCGCCGGAGACGTTCACCTCGATGAGAACGTCCTGGACAACACCGCCGGCGCCGGCGACCCTATCAATCTCCTCGGCGAGCCTCGGCGAATCCACGCTGTGAACCAGTTCGACGCGGCCGGCCACCTTGCGGACCTTGTTTCGCTGGAGATGGCCTATCATATGCCACCTCACCGGCTTGCCGGAGAGCGCCTCCTGCTTGGAGAGGAGCTCCTGGACGCGGTTTTCTCCCAGGTCCCGCGCGCCAAGCTCCACAAGCGCCGCCGCCACCTCCCAGGAAACGGTCTTCGTCACCGAAATGAGCCGCCAGGACCCTTCCGGACGCCCGGCGCGCTGCGCCGCCTCGCCTGCGCGGTGAATGACGGATTCGAAGTTGGCGGCAAGAATCTCTCTATCCATAACCTCATCGCCTCCGGGCATATCTCGCGCAAACGATCATTCGGATCCGGCAAAGCCGGACAGGGTGTGAGGATACCAGAAAACCGGCCGAAATCAACTCGCCAACCGCACAAACCCTGCACCTGTACCCAAATACCCGAAAAAAGAGGAGGGGAGGGCTTCGCCCCCTTTTTGCTATGGGGGCCGCAGGCGTTGTCTGCGGTAGTCAACTTGCTTTTCGCGGGCGAGGCGTGCCTCGCCCCCTCGCCCCTACGAATGGCAATGTGGCACCAGCGCCCCTACGCGCGATGTGTGCCACAGCGGGTCCCCGTGCTGCGAATCTTTAGCGAAGCGGGATTGCCCCGCCGTGCGGATCCTATTCCGCGTGGGCCAAGGCCCACCCTACGTCGGCTCCTCGACCGCCGGTAATTATCGGACACCCTCGGCTTATCCACCAGTGGGGGGGGCTTCGTCCCCTTTTTGCTACGGGGGCCACGGACGTTATCCGTGGCAATTAACTGACCTTCCGCAGGCGCGACGGGGCCGAACCGGGGCCCTTGGAACGTGTTGAAATGGCCACAAATCCGCCCCAAAACTGAGGTTGCGTACATGCCTGGCTTGACATTCGGGCCGCTTTCGGTAGAATCTATGATCCTAAAGGGTGAATTCGGGGGAAAAGGCCCTGTGGCTGCGACCGTGGTCGTGCCGCGCGAGGGTCGCCCGGCGAGTCCGACCGGGCCGTGGTAGGGTGGTGGATCGTACTGAGCCTGCTTTTCTGGGGCAAAGGAGTTCAAGATGGCGAAGGTTAAGGTTGGGTGCATCGGCATCGGTTTTATGGGCAAAATGCACTTTGGCTGCTACAAGAAACACAGCAAGGCCCAGATCGTGGCGATTGCGGACGTCGACGACGCCAAACTCTCCGGCGACTGGTCGAAGATGGGCGGCAATATCGAAGACGGCGGCGCCAAGAAAGTAAACCTCTCCGGCATAAAGACGTACAAGGACGCCAACGATCTCATAGCCGACCCCGATGTCGAGCTGGTCGACATCACGCTGCCCACCTTCCTCCACGCCCAGTATGCGATAGAAGCTCTCAAGGCCGGCAAGCACGTCCTTGTGGAAAAGCCGGTGGCGATTTCCATAGCCGAGGCGGACAAGGTCGCAGAGGCGGCCAAGCGCGCGAAAGGCCGCTTTATGGTAGCCCAATGCATTCGCTTTTGGCCGGAATACGAGTACCTCGCGCAGATCATCAAGGGGCGCAAGTACGGCCGGGTAAAGTCCGCTATCTTCAAGCGCAGGAGCACCGCACCCACCTGGGGATGGCAGAACTGGCTTATGAACTCGAAGCGCTCCGGCGGGGCGATTCTGGACCTTCACATACACGACACGGACTACATAAACTACGTCTTCAAGGCACCCAAGAAGGTCGAATCGGCCGGCGTGACCGGCCCTTCGGGCGGGATAGACCACATCGTGACGAACTACGACTACGGCAAGAATATGGTCGTCTCGGCCGAGGGAGGCTGGACTTTCCATGGTGTGTACCCCTTCGAGATGGCCTACACGGTCGTGTTCGACAAGGCCACGGTGGAGTTCTCAACAAGCCATTCCCCGACGGTTACGGTCTACACGTCGGGTGGGAAGGTGGAGACGCCGAAGATCGAGTCCGGCGACGGCTATCACAGGGAAATCGATTATTTCCTCAATTGCATCCTCAAGAAGGTGCGGCCCAAGACCGTTACCCCAAAGGACGCCCGGAATGCGGTCTACCTGGTCAAGGCCGAGGAACGCTCCGCCAGAGACCACCGCAACGTGGCGATATCTCTTTAGGTCCAGGGCCCTGTGGCCCACGGCGGGCTCCTCTTATGTGCCGCCGCCGAGGGCTTTTTCCTTGACTTGAGGCGGCCGGAGGCTTATATCCATTGAACCGCGCCTCGGGACAGCTGAGGTACAAGGGGCTATGAAGAAACCGGATCTCTCTCCCGAGGAAAAGATTCTCGTCATAATAAGGGATGAACTCTACGACGGCAGCTGGGATGATATGCTCGACGACCTCAAGGCACGCCTCGGCAGCCGCCCCTATGTGCTGAAGCTGGCCAGCCGCATCGAGGACGATGTCGAGCGCATCCGGCGGCTAAGGGTGATCGAGGACGAAGAAGGCATAAACCTGGCCGAGTATATCGAAGGGAGTTGATATGAAGGCAAGACTGCTTCTGGTGGCGCTGGTGGGCGCGCTGGTGTTGCCGACGGGATGTGCTTCGGCCAAGTCGAAGCTGGAAGGACGCTATGAACAGGGCCTGCGGCCGTTCACGCACTCGGGGCTGGAAGACGCCGGGATAGCCGTTGCCTGGGAACAGACCCTCTCCTCCAAGCAGGACAAGATAAAGGTCGAGGTGTCGGCCGCGTACCTCTACAAGGACATCATTCTGGTCGCCGACACGGATAACACCCTTTACGCATTCGACAGGCAAACCGGTCAGAAGGCGTGGATTGCGCTTTTGCCGCGGCCGCTCAAGTTTGAACCCACGCTCTTCGGCGGGACCCTTTACTGCGTGTGCGGCAAGCGGCTGGTGACAATTGACGAGAACGGCCATATGGAGATGGGCCCTGAGTTCGGCGTGAGCCTTTCCGCCCCGCCGCTTATGACCGAGGACGCGGTTTACGTCGCCGGCAGCGAGGGTGAGTTTCACCGGTTGGACAGGGAGAAACTCAGTGATATGTGGATCACACCGGCCCGATACTCCGGCGTCGTGCTGCGTCGGCCCGTTCTACTCGGATCGTATGTGCTTGTGGGCAACACCGCAGGTGACATACTCGGCTTCGACGTCATAACCGGCGGACGAGCCGTTGAGCTTGAAACGCGCGGTCCCGTTTCCGGGGGGGTGTCGACCGACGAGGATTCCATCTATGCCGGCTCGGCGGACTTTCACGTCTATGCCCTGACCGGACACAACACCCTCAAGTGGAAGACGATCGTCCCGGGCCAGGTTATCCGGCCGCCGGTTATTTACGGGTACCTGCTGTACGTCGACGCGCTTGGCGGCGGGGTCCTCGCGCTGGACAAGAAAGAGGGCAACATCGTCTGGAAGAACTCAGGCGCTGTGCGGTTCCTGGCGGCCGACAAGGAAAACGTGTACGCGGAAGGCCCTCACAAAGAGCTCTGGGTGCTTGACGCCGGCACCGGCAAGACCGGAGAACGGCTTGAAATCGGGGCCTTCACATTCCTGCTCGAAAGCACCTTCAACGACGGGCTCGTGTACCTCGTGTCAGAGGACGGCCGCATTACCTGCCTGAATAAGGCAGAATAACCCCCGCCGCCGTACGCCTTACGGCCTCGCGGGCGGCAATGAGGTCCTCCGGCTCGCCGGGGGGACCGGGGCCCGGCGTGGTGCGCAGGGCGGCTTGCGGCCGGGCGGGATTTTCGTTTCTCCCCAGGGAGGCCGGGCGTTGCAACTATGTGGACTGGTTACTTAGTCAGCTTCGGCCTTGCCTTTGTCCTGTCGCTCATTCTGACGACGGCTATGATCCGGCTTGCGCCGCGATTGGGCCTCGTCGATGAACCCTCGGCGCGAAAGATCCACACCAAACCCGTTCCCCTCGGCGGCGGTATCGCGATTGTGCTCGCCCTGCTCGGTGTGGCCGCCGTCGGGGCCGGCGTTGTGGCGGTTCTTAACGCACGTCCGGGGCTCTTACCCGTGCCGGAAAGCATCCGCATCCACATTCCCGGAATGGTAAGTTCTCTCAAGCGCCTCGGTGCGATCGTTCTCGGCGCCATAATCCTCGCACTCACGGGCTTAGTGGACGACAAGAGGGGCCTTTCACCCTGGACGAAGCTTTCCGTGCAGATTCTCGTCGCGTTGCTGCTTGTCGCAAGCGGGGTGAGTATCACCCTCTTTCTGCCCTGGAAGGCTGCGGGGTGGACTCTCACCGTGGGCTGGATTATTTTTATCACCAACTCGTTCAACCTCCTCGACAATATGGACGGCCTGGCCGCAGGGGTGGCCTTCATTATCGCCGTCGTCTTTTTCGCCGTGGCCCTCATAACGGGCCAGATATTCATCGCGCTTTTCCTGGCGGTCTTTGCGGGGGCTGTCCTGGGATTCCTGGTGTTCAACTTCCCCCCGGCGAGGATATTTATGGGCGATACGGGCAGCTATGTTCTCGGGTATTTCCTGGGCGTGGCGGCCGTGGTTTTCACCTTCGTCCCGCAGGGTTCCACAAAGGCAAGCGTCCTGC
>JAGHCE010000268.1 GCA_021160625.1 Planctomycetota bacterium
GCCGGGCACGGTGCGCTTCGTGCCGGGGACGTAGCCGGGCATCTCGGCCAGCACTTCCTCCGGGATGCCGCTTATAATCTCGCTCTTTCGAGGGTGACGGTCGAAGAGCTTGAGGAGCTTCAGGTCCGAAAAGCAAAGCCCCACCGCCTCGACGCGCGCGAGTATCCGGTGCGGCCCCGGCGGCGCCACCTTCTTGGCGGTGTTCAGCCTCAGCCTGTCCGGGCCGACAAGCTCCACCGCGTACTCGGTCCTCGGCAGCGCTGCGGTGTCTGGCCTGGCGTTCACGTTATCCTCCGTCGGCGTTCTTACTCGTTCGAAAGCACCCCGCGTGGTGCCCTCGGAAGGCCGGTTATGCAGGGTGCGCTTTAGCGCACGCGGAATATATGTAGGCAGACAAGAATGTCCGCCCTACTTGTTGGCTGCCGCGCCATACAAAATTATCTGAGCATCACCTGGCCGCCCGTGACGGCGACGGCCTGGCCTGTTTCGTACTTCTGCTCGATGCAGTAATAGACCGCGCGCATCACGTCGGCCGTCGTACAACCCCTCCCCATCGGCACCTTCGCCTCGTACGCGCAGCGGACGTCCTCGATGGTTTTCGCTCCCGGCACCTTGCCGCTTCGCAGGTACTGCACGAAGAGCCCGTTTTCCGGGTCACACCACAACGGCCCGTCGAGGAAGTTTCCGGGGCAGACGGAGTTGACCTTTATGTGGTCCTCGACGAGTTCAAGCGCAAAAGACTGCGTCAGGCCGATGCCGCCGAACTTCGTTCCCGCATAGGCGGCATTTCTGTTGGAACCAATGAGACCCGACTTTGAGTTTACCTGAACTATATCGCTCCAGTAGTCGGGCTTTGCAAGGTGCTCGACGGCCAGAACGGGCGCCGCCGCGCGCACGCAGAGAAAATACCCCCTGTAGTTGACGCGAGTCACAAAATCGAATTCGGCCGGGTCCTGGGTTTTGACGCTCCCGGCCCTGAGAACCCCGGCGTTTGAAACTACTATGTCAAAACCCCCGTATTTCCTGACAACCTGGTAAACGGCGCGCCTGACCGACTCGGCGTCGGCGACGTCCATAACAAGGCCGACGGCACGGCCCCCGCCCGCTTCGGCGGCCAGGTCCTCGGCGGCCTTGCGTACGCCGTCGGCGTTGATGTCGCCAAGCGCCACGTGTGCGCCCTCCCGGACGAGGTTCCCGGCAATCTCCAGCCCGAAGCCCTGCGCGGCGCCGGTTACCACCGCCACCTTCCCCGCCGCCCGCCCCCTGCCAACTTCCCGGGCGGACACCTTGCGGCGGTAGGCCTCGGCCTCCCAGCTCTCGATAAACTCCCGCTCTCCTTGGGACAGGAAGCGAATGCCGCCAAGGCGCCTGGCACCGGCGGCCACCCGTATTGCGTCGACCCAGACAAGCCTGGCCGTCTCGGCCGCCGCAAAGTCGTCCCCTGCGGCGAACATCCCCAACCCCTTGACGATCACCACCCGCGGCGCGGGCCGCCCGGCCGCCTTATGCGCGCCAAGCGCCTCGCGCAGCCGCCAGACAATGTCCTCCGGCGACTCATCCTCAGCTGCACACTCAAACCATACAGCAAACGCCCCACAGTAGACAATCTGGTCCGGTGTGAGCGGCCCTCCCGCCGCAACGGCCGAGGCGTCCCGGCCGCCGGCAAGGCTCATCACAAGCGCCGAATCATCGAACGTGACCACCTTCAGGGCATCTTGTTCGGCCAACAGCCCCCTCAAGGCCGGCCCGATTATCTCGATGAGTCTTCGCGCCTGCGCCGCCTCAAGCGAGGTGACAGCGCCGAAGGGTTCCCCGCCCGAAGCGCCCTCCAGCAAGCCCCGGACCTTGCTTATCACCGCGTCGGTCCGCTTCAAGACATCTTCGGGCGTCTCACCCGAAACCACGAGTCCGTGGTTCTGCATCACCACCACGCCCGGAGAGGTCCGCCCGGTGCGCGCCTTGTACGCCTTGAGGGCCTTTGCCAGTGTCACTGCAAGGACAAAGCCCGGGTCGACGTAGGGTATCCAGAGGCAGTCATCGCCGAATATCTCACCGGCAATCCGTTCCCCCTCGGTGCAGCAGGCAACCATATTGACCAGTGTCGCGTGCGTGTGGACGACGAACTTTTCCGGCAGCACGTTGTGCAGGACGCATTCGACCGACGGGCGAAGACCCTTTTCGGGCTCCAGGCGCGCGGCCAGTATCGCCTCCTTGAACTGCTTTTCGCGCTGGTCGGCGGCAGCTGGCGGCCCGGTTTCGAGAAGCGCCGAGAGGGCGCGCCTGTCAAGCGCCGCGAAGCCCTTCTCGTCGATCGAGGTCAGGGCCCGGCCGCTTGCCTTGACGTAAAGCGTGTCAGCGACCTTGACCGACGTGTTCCCGCCGCCGGCCAGGACAAATTCGGGATTGCCTCCGTAGTACCGCGAAAGGGAAACCAGCGCCTCCAGCGGCGATGTGCCGGGGGCAAACCGCGGCCGTGCAGGCTCTTTCGAACCAGACTGCATCCTCAGTGCTCCTTTTCGTCTGCGCCGTATGTTTGCCGGTAACGCGCTATGACGGCCGCACCGAGGCGGCTGAAGGCCCCTATACGCTCCTCGGCATCGTCGTAGGCGCCGTTCGGGCGTCCCTCATCATCCACAAACCCGCATTCCCCGTAAACGCTTAGAAACTGGTGCGCCGCCACCACACGCGCGCCTTCCGCAAAAATCGCCTGAACCTCCGGCGGGATGGACACGCCGCCTGAAGCCGTCGGCAGCAAAGGCAGCCGCTTCAAGGTATTGTGCTCGGTACCCGCCGTCACTACAAGCCCTGCGGCGCGGATCGCCGGGACATAGCGCTCCAGCACCGACACGTCGTTTCGCACAGGGATAAACTCGGCGCAGTGTATGTTGCGGGCGGCGATGCTGTCGACGAGCGCCTCGACCGGCTTCTCAAACTCGCAGACGGGGGAGGTGCCGTCGGCAAGGGTGGGATAGCAGGGGATGCCCCCGAGTTCGAGGATGAGCCCGAAGGCCTCGTCGAAGGCGGGGAACTCCTCCTCGACAAACGCGGGCTTTCCCGCCTTCATCAGGTGCATTCGAATCTCGTTCTGGAGGCCGACCCGGTCAGCGGCCTGAGCCTGCGGCGGCACGCCGAATATATCTGCAAGCAGCACGCGGCGCTCGGGCGTGCCTACGCGCTCAAAAAACGCTTCCTGGAAGGCAAGCGCCACGTGGCGCTCCTGGAGCGTCACGGTCTCCTGCGGACACCCGATGCGGCGGGCAACCATAACCCTCACCGCCTTCTCGTCAAGCCCCGTCTCCACGCCGTGGTCACGGAATATCCCCTCCAGACGGGCGATCATAGCCGCAATGCGCTTCGAATCGCTGCGGCGAATGCCGGCCAACAGCGCCTCGGCCCGGTTGGCTGGAGGGGCAAACCTGGTGATGCCCTTTCCGCACAGGTACATTTTGCCGGGGTTTGCAGGGTCGTTTACCCTGACGCCTCGGCGCTTGAGATCATCGACGAGCGCTATCACCTCAACGCCGAACAGGGGGAATATCCCGCGTCGGGCCGCCTCCCCGGCAAACTCGGCGTACACGCCGAAGTCGTAGTAGTTCGTCGCACCGAGGACGCCGAGCCCCTCTTCGGCGGCAAGGGCGACGGCCTGCCCGACGCTTTCGAAGGCTGAAAAATTCGGAGGGAGGTGGATGTGGGTATTGGCCGCCAGCGGCCCGGCGAGATTGCGCGCCTGTCCGGCGAGGGTCCACATCCGACCGGGTGCGCCTGTGTCGCGCAAGGCTTTCAAGGCATCGAAGGGCTTTCCCATTCCAATCCCCTGGCGGCTGGCCGGCTTCCGAAACTCTCGTCTCGCACGGCGGCCGTCGGCGTTGCCTCAGCCGAGAAGATCCGGCCGTTCGAGCAGCTGCCTTGTCCGCGCCAAGAACTTGGCCGCCGCCACGCCGTCGATGAGGCGGTGATCGGCCGACAGCGTCATCGTCATCACCCGCCCCGCACGGACGGCGCCGCTTTTCACGATAACATCTTCGCGAACAGCCCCTATCGCCAAAATCGCCGACTCCGGCGGGTTGATGATGGCGGAAAATTCCTCCACGCCGAACATCCCGAGGTTGCTTATGGTAAAGACCCCCTGCCCCACGCCTTCGAGCTTCCCGGAGCGCGCGGCCTCCACCACGCGCCTCGTCTCCCCCGCAAGAGACTCCAGCGTCATCGAATCGGCGCCTTTTACCACCGGGACAACGAGCCCCTCATCGGTTCCCACCGCAATCCCGATATGGGCGTCAGGGAGCTCGACTACCTCGTCACCTTCAATCCGGCTCCTGAAGGCCGGGAACTCGGCCACCGCGCGGGCGCAGGCAAGCGTGACGACGTCGTTTATGCTGCATTTGAACTTCGTCTTTTGCTCGGCGGTAAAGGCGACGAGCGGGCTTGCGTCAATCGTGACACGGGCATAGAAATGGGGGATGGTCTGCTTCGAGAACTGGAGGTTGGCGGCAATAGCCTTGCCTCTTTTCGTCATCGCCCGGCGGATGAGGCGCTCTGAGGAGCCCACCTGCTCAGTGGAATGTGCCGCCTGGGCCTCGGCCAGGTCGCCAAAGAGTATCCGCCCGCCGGGGCCGCGGCCGGGCCCCACGTCGCCAAGGTCAATACCCGCTTCGCGCGCCGCTTTCCTGGCGGCAGGCGACGCCTTCGGCCTTTCGGCTGCGCCTGCCTCGGCCGCTTCGGAAGGCTCCGCAAGCCGCCGAGCTGCCGGTTTCCCCTCGGCGGGTACACCCTCTGCGGCGGCCGGCTTTCCCCCGGCAGGCCCGGCTTTTCCGGCACCACCCGGCCGGGAGACTTCCACCTTTGCGGCCAGATAGGCGTCCGGGTCCTCGTCCGGGCTGCCCAGAAGGGCTATCATTTCGAGGACGGGAACAATGGAATCCTCCTCGTACAGGATCTTGAGGAGTGTCCCGCTTTCGGGCGACTCGAACTCGAAAACCGCCTTGTCCGTCTCGATTTCGGCGAGAATCTCGCCCTTTTCGACGGTTTCGCCCTCGGATTTGAGCCAGGCGACGATCGTCCCCTCTTCCATCGTCTGCCCCGCACGCGGCATCGTGACTTCAAACATCGCTCACCTCTAGAATGCTCCACACCACCTGTGACCGCAAAGGCCCGGCCAGTCGTCTGACGGCTCACCGGGCGGCGAAACCCTGCCGCAGGCGCAATAATCGATGTGACAGGCAAGAATGCCTGTCCTACCTATTGGACGCGGCTTGCCACGCACGGGAGGGCTTCACCCCCTCTTTGCTACGGGGGCCGCGGACGTTGTCCGTGGCAATCCCCTGACCTTCCGCGGGCGAGGCAATGCTTCGCTCCTACAAATGGCAATGTGGCACTGGTGGCTTGCCCACCAGTGGTTATGGCGGCATACAATGCCGCCCTACATCTATTCCGTGCGCTACGTGACTACTGCCTGCAAACCAAGCGACAGACAGGATAGAAGGGAGTATTTCACAAGTCAAGCATAAATATACATTTTTTTGTTGCATTTAGTGCCACTTGTGTGTTTACTACTGTCATTTAGGTTGCAACCGATGTCGACGGACATATGGAAAAACGGCTGAAATACGGCTTTGGGCGCTTTGCGCCCTTGGCGGCGGGGCGAATGATGAGGTATTGACGGACCTGGTGAAAAGAGATTTAAGTATGAGCACTTCGAGCCGACGACGACGCGAGGTGATTCTAAACGAGATATACGTTGCGGGGCACGTCACGGTCCGGGCGCTCGCCGGGCATCTGGGGGTCTCCCAGGCAACGGTGAGGCGGGACCTGCGCGCGCTGGCGGCGAGGGACGAGGTGCAGCTGGTTTATGGAGGGGCGTCGCTGGTTCGCAACATCGACTATTCGTTCAGGTCGAAGGCCACGCGCAACATCGAGGCCAAGCGGACAATCGGCAGGCTCGCAGCGGGGCTGGTGAGGGACGGCGAGCAGATATTCGTGGACTCCGGGACGACGAGCTTCGAGATGGCGCCGTACCTGAAGATGCTGCGGGGTATTTCGGTGATTGTCAACTCGGCGCGCCTCGCGATGGAGCTCGACACAGCGGGCCTCAACGTCATTATTCTGGGCGGGCAGTACCGGCCCGAGCGGATGGACACCATCGGCCCGCTTGCGACGAGCACCTTGGAGCAACTGCGCGGGTACACGGCCTTTATCGGCGCGGACGGCTTGAGCCGCGATTTCGGCCTGACGGCCAGCGACATCGAAAGCGCGCACCTCTACCGGCTGGCGATTCGAAACGCACGGGAGACGGTGCTCCTGGTGGACAGTTCGAAGTTCCTCAAGCCATCTCTTTTCAAGATAGTGGACTTCGACGCCGTCTCGCGGGTAGTGACCGAGAAATCCCCGGCGGCCGAGTGGGCGGATTTCCTGGCGGCCAGGAGTGTGGAACTGGTGCTGCCGGACGAGGATTCTCTTATGGATGATACGAGAAAGGCAGGGAGTGCATAGATGCCCAAGAGCCGGTTTGTCAGCCCCGACGAGATGCGCAAAAAGGGGCAGATCGAGTTTGAGCCGATTCCCGTCAACCAATACGACCAGACGATAACCGACGAGGCGCAGCGCTTCTCTGCGGCCGATCTTGTGCGGATTCAACGGGATATGGAAATCCTGCGGGCCTTCGAGGAGATGCTCAACGAAGTGAAGCTTCGCGGCAACTACCGGGGCATTGAATACACCCACCGCGGCCCGGCGCACCTTTCCATCGGCCAGGAGGCGGCGGCCGTGGGGCAGGCGTTCCTTTTGGGCGTCGAGGACCACATATACGGCAGCCACCGCAGCCACAGCGAGATCCTGGCCAAGGGGCTCTCGGCGATCGAGAAGATCAACGACGACGCAC
>JAGHCE010000187.1 GCA_021160625.1 Planctomycetota bacterium
GAGTACTCCCCCGACGGGAAGAGGCTCCTGTGTATTTTCAACAAGGTGGAAGGCGATTCCAGGCATTACGACGTTGCCATTTGCAACGGCGACGGCAAGGTACAGACCGTTCTCGACCGCATCCCGGCTAAGCGTGACAGGGGCCCTGGAAGTTATATGTTCGTGCCGCGTTGGTCGCCGGATGGGCGGTTCGTATCTTACCTGTCAGAGGACTCTTCCAACAATGATATCGTCAACCTTCACGTAAGAGAGGCAGAAGGGCCCTATCATTTCGTGATAAACAAGGTTTCGACGGGTTACGCCTGGTCTTCCAATTCCAGGGAAATCGCAGTGATAAGCACGGATTCTGAGGACCTTGATACTGCATCCCTCGGCAGCCTCCAGATCTGGGACGTGGTGGTCGGGGAAATGACCGGCGAACCTGCGGGTGTGCTCTTCCATCCTTGGACCTCCCTGGCCTGGACGAAAGGAGGCAACGGCCTGCTTTTCGCTGCTTGCAGGCTCGAAATGCCTCTTGCGGGCCACCTCGATTCCGAAGAACTGTCGCTTCAGATTTTCAGCGTGAACCGCGACGGCACAGACCTCAAGGCGCTGCTGAAGGAGCCTGGGCTTTCAAAAGGGATGGCGGGGATGTTCGACTTGTCGCCCGACGGCAAAAGGATCGTCTACGTCGTCTTGCATCCAGCCGAAAAGCCAGAGAAGCCAAATAATGGGCTCAATTTTGACGTGGGATTGGCAGGTGACGTCTGTGTTGCAAACGCGGACGGTTCCCAGCCGCGGAAAGTCCTGGAAGGCGTGAAAGTATATACGTTCCCCAGGTGGCTCGACAACAACCGTTTTGTGTGCGCTACAGAAACCGAAGGCGAAGAAGACAACCAGGGGCACATCTACCTGGTAGAACCTGACGGCAAGACCGTCGACCTCCTGCCGCTTGTCCAGCCGATCCTGGAGGCGGCAGAGAAAAAGCCGCAGACTGAAAAGGGAAGCAACCAGAAATAGGGGGGCTTCATCCCCTCTTTGCTATGGGGGCCACGGGCGTTGCCCGTGGCAGTCAACTGACCTTCTATGGGCGCGGCAAGCAGCGCCCCTACGGAGGTTATGCGGCACTGGTGGTTTTTGTAGGGGCGCGATTTATCGCGCCCATATTCCTTTATGCGCCTTACCTGCGGGCGTGATGAATCATGCCCCTACAATCGTGTTTTGTGGTGAAAATGATACGCGGGCGGCAGCCGACGAATACGAAAGGGCCGCCCGGCAATCCGGACGGCCCTTGATAATAATGGCAGGGGTGGAAGGACTTGAACCCTCAGCCCCCGGTTTTGGAGACCGGTGCTCTGCCAATTGAGCTACACCCCTGCCTGTTTCGAACGAGGATAAGCTGCGCGTTACGGCGTCCTCACTCGTCGCCAATCCTCGACGTGTCTTCCGACACGCCTGCGGTTATCTCCTCGCTTTCGTCCTTGTATCGCTTGCTTCTACTCGCCCGGTCACACGCATCCGGCTGGCGTTTCGAACGAGAATAAGCGGCGGAGGTCTTCGACCCCTTTTCTCGCCGGGGCCGGAGCTGGCGGCGTTGCCGGCGGAATTCCCCCGACCTTTCGACGTCCGCCTAATCTTATACACGGCAACCGGGGCTGTGACAAGGATTTTTCCGCACAGAGTCCGGGTGGCCCCGGCAAGGCGAAGGGGCTACTTGAGCTCGACTTCCCAGTAGGCCGTGTCGAGGAAGGTTTTCCAGGACTGGTACTTCGGGGATCTCAGCTTCAGGTGCAGCACGGGGCTCCTGTGGGGCCGTATGGCCGGCCGGATGAGGTGCATCCCGGCTTCCTTGGGCAGCCTTCCGCCCTTCCTGACGTTGCAGGCCACGCAGGCGCATACGAGATTTGTCCAGGACGAGCCCCCGTTCCTGCTTCGCGGTACGACGTGGTCGAGGGTGAGTTCACTGGTTGGGAAGCGCTTGCCGCAGTACTGGCAGCGGTTTTCGTCGCGGGCGAAGATGTTGCGGCGGTTGAGCTTCACGCGCCGCTGAGGCAGGCGGTCGTAAAAAAGCAACCGGATGATGCGTGGAACCCGGATGTCGTACGAGACGGTGCGGACGTAGTCGCCGTTGTCACCGTCGTCGCCTCGGGCCTCAAACTCTTTTCGCATCTGGGAAATCTCCACCCACGATTCGAAGTCGTAGGTGTTGTAGTTGTCGTCCTCGAAGGTGACGACCTCGGCGAGTTCCTTGAAAAGGAGGCAGAAGGCGCGCTTCACGTTCGTGACGTGAACCGCCATATAGTACCTGTTCAGGACAAGTACGCTGGATGTAAGTGCCACGCTTTCCATTGCATCACACGCCCGATTGACCCCCTAAGTAAAACCATCCTACAGGATTTCGCCGCTCGTGTCAAGGCGCGCACGCCCTCACGTTGCCTGGATCAGGTGCCCGACGGGCAACCGGAGGCAGTTCGCCATCTTCGCTTTTGGCCTGGCAGCCTTCAGGAGTGTGTGTTTCAGCACTTCAAGCAGGCGTTAGTGTGCTCCACAAATACTGACCCAACAAGTAACGCCAGCGTGAACAGCTTCAGAGTACCTGAAGCGACTACAAGGCTCCACTCCGTTGGACTGCACTCACGAAGATGTTGCCTCAACTACTGGAATTACTCCCCCCCACGCCTCTTATGCCGCAATGGGCACGGTGGTTCGTTGAATTGCCCGGGTTAGCCTGAAGGCACTCCCGCAACCTCGCCGAAATACCATAATTCGCATTATGCCTTATGACCCCCCCCCGTTGCGGTTGTCAAGAACTATTTCAGAACTTTGTTTTGAGCCTTTCCTACTGTCCGTGCGGACCAAGGTGGGGACCCGGCAAACAAGCCACTCGGAGCCCCGGGAGTTCCACTGACCTTCCGCGGGCGAGGCGTGCCCTCCACGGCGGGTAAACCTTGCCCCTATGGATGCTATGTGGCACTGGTGGCTCGGTGTAAGCCGCGCGCGCTGCGCCGCGGCTTACACGCCCCAGGCCTTGTCGTGTTTGAACTTCGTCGTGAGCTTCTGGGTCTGGCCGGTCCTGACGGCCTTCATCGCTGCGGAGATAATCTCGATTATGTGTAGCGTGAAGTCACGTCCGACGAGCGGCTCGGCGCCGATATCGGCAGCCTTCTTGAGATGCTCGGCAATGATGGGGCCCCAGTTGACCCCCTCGTATTTTTTTCCGCCGGTCTTGCCGCGAAGGTTCAGGTTGTGGAGGCCGGCAGGCTTGCTGTGCGGTGGAAGGTTTGACTGGATCATAACGTGGCCTGCCCGGTACGGCATCGTCAGCGTCCCGTCGAGACCGTAGAACTCGAACCGGTCGGGCCAGTAGCCGCCGGCGGTGAAATTGGCCACGATCGACGCGAGGACGCCGTTGCCGTATTCGATGTTGACGACGACGTTGTCCTTTATGCCTCGGGGCTTTATGGTGTAGGGCTTGAAGCCCTTCGAGGCCACCTTGTCGATCAGCCTTTCCTTCACGGTCAGCGTCGCCATTGCCGAGACGCTTTTCGCCGGCCCGAAAACGTGCGAGAGATAACTGAAACCGTATATGGCAAGGTCCGGAAGCGGCGGCAGCGTGGAAGCCATCTTCGCCTTGAAGTACCAGCCGGGGTCGTTCTTGAACTCCCAGGTGTTGGGCCCGCCGTGCGCCACCAGCACCCGCGCCGACGTGACACGCCCGAGTGCGCCGCCCCTAAGGAGCCCCCTGACGTGCCCGTAGGCCGGGTAGAGAAGCATCATCGGCGCCGACGCTAAGTAGAGGCCCTTCTTGCGCGAGAGCGCCACCAGGTCGGCCGCCTCGTCGAAGTCGATGGAGAGCGGTTTCTCGGTGTAGACGTTCTTGCCGGCCTTGAGAGCCTTCCTCGCGATGGGCGCGTGCTCTAAGAGCGGCGTAAGGATGAATACCCAGTTGACGTCCTTGTCCTTGAGGATGTCGTCGAGGTCGTCCGTGGCTGTCGCCGACGGGACCACACCTTGGCCCCACTTTAGTCGTTCGGGCTTGATGTCACAGACGTACGCCACCTCATAGCCTCTCCTGGGGTTGTTCAGGTTGTCAAGGTAAGCCACCTCGGCAATGTCGCCCAGGCCGATTACGCCGATTTTCATTTTCCCAGCCATCATTTCCTCCTGTTTCTTCCGTTTGTACGTATACCTTCATCTATGCAAGGCGCGCCTCGGTGCACACCCGTATGTGCCACGGCGGGTTTTGCCCCGCCGTGAGGATCGTATTTCGCGCGCGCCACCCAATAAGTAGGGTGGACATTCTTGTCCGCCGTCATTTATTCCGCGTGCGCTAAAGCGCACCCTACATAATTATGTGGCACTGGTGGCTTGCCCACCAGTGATACGCGTGGGGTATTCCATTCCTTTAAGCAGAACAGTACCGCACCTAAACTAAGCCTGCCTCGCCGTTTGTCAACATCAATGTCGAACCTGCCGTCCCAAAACAATCCACTTGCCGTGGATTCCGAGGGCACCCCGTGCCGTGCCCCTTTCGGCATAATCGCCCCTTGCCGCCGAATCCCCTGTTGTACGCGAGGGGCGGGCTTGTAACATTATGTCTTGCACGACAGGCGTGGGGCCGGCGGCAAGTGTAATTCGAGACAGACGGGAGAGGCTGATGGCACTTGATTTCGTAAAGAGGCTGGGGATTCAAAGCTGGTGTTTTCGCGGTTACAAGACGCACGAGGAGGTCGTGGAGGCGCTTCGGGCCTGCGACGTCGACAGAATCGAGCTTTCCGGAGCACACGTGAAGCCCTGGGAAATCGACGATCCGGAGGCCGTGGTGAAGTTTTACGAGGACCACGGAATCGAGATATCGGCCTATGGCGGTGTCCATATAACGGCTGACCGGGACCAGGCGCGCAAGGTCTTCGACTTCGCCAGGCTCGCGAAGTTCGACACGCTCACCGTCTTTTTCGGCGAGGGCGGCATCGAGACGGCCGAGAGCCTCTGCGAAGAATACGGGATGAAGGTTGCCCTGCACAACCACGGCCGCCGGATGCGCTACGGCGCGCCCTGGGAGCTCGACGAGGTCTTCGAAAAGACATCCCCGAACGTGGGCCTGTGCCTCGACACGGCATGGATGCTCGACTCGCGCCGCGACCCCCTGGAGATAGCCGAGCGCTACGCCGACAGGCTCTACGGCGTCCACGTCAAGGACTTCGTCTTTGACCGCGCGGGCAATCCCGAGGACGTCATCGTCGGCGAAGGGAACCTCGACCTGCCCGGTTTCCTCGCGACGCTCGACAAGATCGGGTTCGGCGGGTACTTCACGCTCGAATATGAGGGCGACATCGATGACCCCATCCCCGCGACGAAAAAATGCGTCGAAGCCGTGAGAAAAGCCGCCGGTAAATAAGACAAAACGTAGCGTGTGCCTTCCACGACGGGTAAATTTATCCGCCGGCAGTGTGGTGGACCTCGCCGCGCGCGGAATATGATCCACACAGCGGAGCAAGCCCCGCCGGGGCCAATGTAGGGTGGGGCTTGCCCCACGCGGAATAAACAATAAGTATTTGCCGTGTGGGCTAAAGCCCACTCTACACAGCCACCAGTGCCACATAGCAGAAAGAGGGCAAAGCCCTTCCACATTGCCCGAAGGTGGCGATGACCCCTGCCTTATTTCAGCGTGAGCCTTATGCTGGCCACCTTCCAGGGTTCGAGCGTCACCGTCACGTGGGACTTGCCGTGACGCAGGCGGGCCTTTGGCTCCTCGAGGAAATTGACCGCCTCGGCGCCGGTAATCTCCAGCGGCGTCCGTAGCGTCACCGTCGCCAGGCGCCCGTGCGGCTCGTAGATTCGCACGATGTAGCCGTGGGTGTCCTCGGCGCACTTTAGCGCTGAGAGAATGACAGGAGCACCGTCCTCGGCCTCGGCCGCGAGCATCCACCCCTCAGGCGGCAGGGTGCCTCCGGACGAGCGCACCGGCAGGCCGACAAGGGGGACGTTTAGCTCCAGCGCCTCCTCGACGGTTCGCGCTGCCCTCCAGTCGCCCCTGTGCGGCTGCAGGCTGTAGGTGAACTCTTGCATCCCCTGGTCCGTGTCGGGGTCGGGGCATTCCGGGGAGCGCAAAAGCGAGATGCGCATCACGTTGGCGCGCGTGTCGTAGCCGTGCTTCGAATCGTTGAGGACGGCGGCGCCGTAGTCGGCCTGCGAGAGGTCGGCCCACTTTAAGGCCGGCACCTCGAAACGCGCCCATTCCCAGGAGTTGTTCTGCATCGTCGGGCGCTCGATGGCCCCGAAGGCCGTCTCGTAGGTTGCGTATCTCGACCGTACCGCAATCGGAAAAGCCGCCTTCAGAAGCGTCTTTTTCTCGTGCCAGTCGGCCTCGGTTACGAAGTCGATCCGCTTCGTGTGGCCGTAGAGGACTATCCGCTGGGCAATGGTCGATTTGCCGGCCTTCCACTTGAGGCTGAGAACGACCCGCACCGGGCCGTTTTCGAGAACATCAAAGCCGGCGAGGTCGTCTATCACGCTCACCTTGTCCTCGGCCCATTCCTCGATGTCCCAGGCCTCGAACTCGACGGGGATGTCCCGTATCAGCAAAAGGCGGTTGCCGGGCCGGCCCTGGGCAAGCGCCTCGCGGCCGGCCTGCTTGTCGAAGAGGCTCGAAACCTGCCCGGCGGCGTTGAGCTTCATCGAAAAGAGCGGCGTTTCGACCTTCCGGCCGGTTATCCGCGCGAGCGGCCGGATCTCATCCATCTTTCCTTCGACAACCCTTACCACCGTCCAGCCGCACGGGGGCACCGTGACGAGCGCCGCAACAACACCGGCGGTTCCCGCAACCTTTTGGCAGGCGATTGCATTTCCTTCGAAGTCGGTGACCTTCGATGCTCCAGGGCCCGCCTCAATCTCCACGACGTCCGTGCGTTCCCAGGGTGTCGGATTGAATACGAGAACGGCCTTGCCCGGCCCGGTGGTGTCGATGTTGCCGGCGAGAAAGCGCAGCGCGTCTTCGGTGAGTTTCTGCGTAGTTGCGAACACCTCCTGGTAGTCGGCGTCCGCGTCTTCGTAGACGGGCGCTACCGAGCTTCCCGGCAGGACATCGTGAAACTGGTTGAAGAGCGCCGGCTTCCAGGCGGCTTCCAATTCGGCGGCGGGCCAGTCGGCGCCGAGCATCGCCGCCGCGGCGGCGGCCACCTCGGCGGTGTAAAGCGCGCATTCGGCCTTGCGGTTGTTTCTCTTCGTGCGCGCCTGGGTCGTGTAGGTGCCCCTGTGGTATTCCACGTACATCTCGTCGCAGAGAACCGGGTAATCGACGTCGCGCGGCAGGTCTTTGAAGTATTCCTCCACCTGCTTGACCTTGATGGTCGGTGCATAGGGGCTCGCGGCGAGGCGCGGTATGCTTTCGAGATCCTTTACCGTCGCACCGCCCCCGCCGTCGCTCAAGCCGTAAAGCGCCGCCGGCGGCACACCGAGGCGCGTTTCCTTGTGCTTTTTCAAGGTCTCGGCAATCTTGTCGGCGCCGATGTGGGCGCCGTAGCTCACCGGAGGCACGTGCGTCAATATTCTCGTCCCGTCGGGCCCCTCCCACCAGAAATTGGTAAAGGGGAAGACATTCGTATCGTTCCAGGTGGGCTTCGTGGAGACGAAAAACTCCAGCCCCGACTCGGCGAGTATCTGCGGGAGGCCCCACGTGTAGCCGAAGGTGTCGATGAGCCAGCCCACGCGGCACTTGCGGCCGAACTCCTTTTCGAAGAACTTCTGGCCGTAGAGAAACTGGCGCGCCAGCGACTCTCCCGACGTGCAGTTGAGGTCCGCCTCGACCCACATACCTCCGAGGAGTTCGATGCGGCCGGTGCGAATGTGGCGGGTCATCTTGTGGTAGAGCGAGGGGTAGAGGTCTTTTAGCCATTGGAAGCCCTGGGCCTGCGAGTGCGAGAAGCGAAAGTACGGGTACCTCTTCATAAGGCTCAAGGTGTTGGCCATTGTGGCCGCGCACTTGCGGATGGTCTCGCGCCGGGGCCAGAGCCACGCCATATCGATGTGGCTCTGCCCGATGAGGTCCACCTCGCCGGAAGCGTCGCCCTTCTCGCCGGAAAGAACCCGCTCGGTAAGTATCCCTGAAGCCGCCCGGAACGATCTGTTGCGCGTCCTTTCGTCCGCGGCGAGATCGATCGCGCTTATGCAGTTGCTTATGGCGGCGACAATCTCCTCGCCCTGCCTGCTGCTTTTCTCGGTTGTCTCCAGGATGTCGAGGGCCGTTAGGAAATCGTAGTACAACTTAAAGCCGTCGCGGTTGACAAGACGAAGCTCGGATGATCCGAAGACCGGCCGCGCCTCCCGCCAGTACACGTCGCCGAAATCGAGAATGGTGAAGCGCTTCACGGGGCCGGTGTAGACCTCCGCGGCCAGCTGATATGCCGCGCCGGCGCGCGCGCGCTTCGAGAGCGTAACCTCCTTGTGCATCTTGTCGAGCCCGACCGTCTCGACGCCGTCGAGAAAGAGGACCCCCGTCTGGCCCGCGTCGAGATAGACCTCGACCTCGCCTCCGGCGAATTCCTCGGGAATGGTCACCTCGTTGCGGAGCCACACAAACCGGTCCACCTTTCCGATCCGGCCTCCGGGCTTTGCAACGGGCCACTTCGAGTCGTCGAAACCGCCGCCGCGAACGGCCGCGTCTTCGGTCATCCCATAGCGCCATCCCCCCAGCGGCATCGTCTTCGAATAGACGTATTTCCTGAGCTCGGACAGCCATATACCGGCGCGCCACCGTCTCCTGTCGCTGTCGAACATATCGTTGTCCTCCCGTGATCCTCCCTCAAGGTCCGTGCACGTTCCCACCGTCGGCCGGGAATATCCGGATTATCGAAACACCTCCCCCAAAAGCAAGCGCGTGTGCCACGGCGGGTCTTGCCCCGCCGTGCGGGTCATAATTCCGCGCGCGCCAGCCGACAAGTAGGGCGGACATTCTTGTCTGCCTACATTTATTCCGCGGGCGGCAAGCCTCGCCCTACGTTTGGTCCGCGTGCCGCCCGTCATAGCGCATCTTCGACAGGTGCGCCCAATAGGCCGCACGGCCGTTCGAGTGGGCTGTTTGCTTGACATCGCGGGAATTCGGGTGAAGATATGGTCGCACCGAGCGGGTTTGCCCGTTCGGACCGACAGGCAGGGTATTTCATGAGGGGCACGGCAATGAAGCATGTTTATGCACGTCACACGGTGAACCTGGACGCCTCGGCATACTCGACATATTATCGCCTGTGGCGGCTCGGGGAACTCGTCGACGGGGAGGCGGTGCCGGTCTTTGAAAAGACCTTCGCCGAGTACACGGGCGCGGCCAACTGCGTGGCGGTCTCCTCGGCGCGGGCGGGTTTTTACCTGACGCTCAAGGCCTTTGGAATAGGCCGAGGCGACGAGGTGATTATGCCGGCCTACACGTTCCCGTCGATGCCTGCGGCGGTGGCGGCCACCGGCGCCCGGCCGGTTTTTGTGGATGTTAACGCCGCCGACTTCAATATCGAGGCGGCACTTGCCGAGCGCGCCGTCACGGACCGGACGAGGGCGATAGTTGCGACGCACCTTTTCGGCTGCGCGGCGGATATGGAAGCGCTCGGCCGGCTTGCGGCGGCAAAGGACATCCACCTCATCGAGGACTGCGCCCACGCGGCCGGGGCCAGGTACAGCTCGAAGCGCGTCGGCTCGTTTGGAGATGCGGCGGTTTTCAGCTTCGGAATCGGCAAGAATATGCCCTGTTTCGGCGGCGGCGCAGTCACCTTCCAGGACACGGACTTAGCCGGCAGCGTCCGCAAGCTCGTCAACGCCGCGCCGCTTCCAGACGACTTCGCCGCCCATAAAAAGGCGCTGGGAAGCCTGCCGTCGTGGCTGTTGACTCGCCCGCAGGTCTTTCCGTGGACGCTCTACATC
>JAGHCE010000016.1 GCA_021160625.1 Planctomycetota bacterium
CCCTACGTAGTCACCAGTGCCACATAGCCCAAAGCGGGCGAAGCTGCGAATGGCTGACAGGGCCGGTATAATTTTGCGGGGACGACGGATGCTGCGTATATTATGGAAAAGATGCGCGTCCCCCCAACCGATTTCGCGTGTTATGTATTATACTATGAAACTAATTACTGCGGGTATCTTTGTGATGTTCCTGGCCTCGGTGGCCTGTGGCGACCAGACATGGTGGGACAAGTCATTCGCAGCGCGGCGGGAGGTCACGGTATACGTGCCGCTTGCGAACCTTCCCGGCGATGATGCGGCCGTCATAAGCTTCTACACCGGTGGGCACCTCAAGGCCGACGGGTCCGACATTCGCGTGGTCACCGACGGCAAGGTGGTCCCGCACAGGCTCTACGGCGTCGGCCCCGGCGACAAGGTCACGCTGGCCTTCAAGGTAAGGCGCGACCGCCGCACCTACTACGCCTATTTCGGCAACCAGCAGGCGGCGGCGCCCGCCGACGACTGGGAGCCTCAGCGCGGACTCGTCCTGGAAACCCGCCACTTTAACGGCGGCAGGCCCTCAAGCCTCCCCCGAATGCTGACGATTTACAAAAAATCGTCTCCCTTCTACGGCGCCGGCGAGGTGGAGAGGATTTGGCAGGGGCACAATCTCTTTGGCCCCACTGTCCACTTTGTCTCCCGTTACCTGGGATGGCTGGTGTGTCCCGTGGCCGGGACGTACCATTTCGTCACAAGCTCGGATGGCGCGTCGTTTCTTCTCGTCGACGGCAAGCTCGTCGTGGCCTGGCCGGGCTGGCATGGGCCGGTTGCCGACACGCGCCACAGGGGCTCCGTGGCGCTTGGGAGGGGTATGCACCGTCTCGAATACCTGCACGTCAACGGCGGCGGCGGATCCTGCGCCGTGGCGGCGTGGCGACCGCCGAGGGCGAAGAAGTTCGACATAATCCCGAGGGCAGCCTTTGCGCCGCTTTCGAGGGCGGTAGTCGGGCCGCTGGAGCTTGCGGGGGGACAGCTCGTACCGGACTTCGACTTTGAGATAGTCGGCGAGGCGCTGATGACCACCCTGGAACCGATATACGCGGTCAATATCGTGTTTCGGAACCGCACGAAAGGCCGAACCAGCCAGATAGCCCGCTGGGACTTCGGCGACGGCCTTGGAACGCGAGGCACCTATGCCAGGCACATCTATCTGGCCGACGGGATATACACGGTCACGATGAGCCTCGGCTCCGGCGAAGACTCCCCCTCAACCAGCCAGCGTATAGAGGTGCACCAGCACTGGGGCTGGCAGACGAAAAAGCAGATCGACGACATAGCCGACTACTTCGCCGAGATATCGCATTATGACACGAAACGGCTCGACCCGGCCGGCTGCGTCAATCTCCTCAAGCTCGCTCGTGACAAGGGGAGCCTTTCGCTCGTCAAGCAGGTGGCCCTCGTCATCGTATCGCGCCACCGGGAAGCCTCCTCCGGCGAGCTGGAAGCCGCGCTGGAGACGCTGCGGAGTACCTTCGGTATCACGCGTATGATGAAGGACTCCGAGATTCTCGAGGCCTGTTCGGAAGCGTTCAAGTCGGCCGAAGGAGACACGAAGGCGCTGTTGGCGCTCGAGCTGGCGGACATCCTGCTGGAGCTGGGAAGGCCGAAGGAAGCGGCGGCTTTTCTCAGCGCCGCGCTGGCCGAAAACATTTCGGAAAAGGCCAGGCGCCGCCTGTTCATCGCCTACGGTGATACGGCAAGGTACCTGGGCGACGCCTCGGCCGCCCGGACGGCCCTCGAAGCGGCCGACGCCGTCAAGATCGAGCGCACGAGCGTCCAGGAAACCGCTATGACGGGGGCCCTGGCGCTCAATGTGGAAGACTACATCGCCGAAAAACAGTATAATGAGGCCGAGAAGGCGCTCGACAAGTGGGCCTGGGAAGACCCTCTCGAAAAACTCGTCGGCTACAGCGCCTATATGACCGGCCGCCTCTACCTGGCCGAGGGACGAACGTCGAGGGCGCTCGCGGAGTTCGGGGCGATTGTCGCCGTTTCGCCGGAGAGCCCCTGGGCGCCGGCGGCGCTTCTGGCAGAGGCGAAAATACACAAGGCCGCCGGCAAGAGCGCCGCGGCAAGCCAAAGGCTTGAAAGAATCGTCAGTCAGTACAAAACCAGCCCCGAAGCCAAGGAGGCCCAAAGGCTTCTCAAAGACGGCGGCAGGGACAGGCAGCAAAAAGGGGGTAACTTATGAAAAGGGCATTGATAGTCGCGGTTGTGCTCGTGGGGGCCCTGTCGGTGGCGGCCGCAGCAGAAGGGGGTTCTCAAACAAAGCCTGACAAGGAAAAGGTGACGCTCAAAACCTCCGACGGTGTGAGCATCTCGGCCTCTTTCGTCAAGGCAGGCAATGACAAGTCCCCGGCGGTAGTACTTCTGCATATGCTTTCGCGCACGAAGGAAGACTGGGACCCCGTCCTGGAGGAATATCTCCTGCCGCGGACAGAGTTCTCGTACCTTGCCATCGACCTGCGCGGCCACGGGGAAAGCACCGTTCAGAACGGGGAAACCCTCGACTGGGAAAACTTCTCCGAGACGGACTTCAACAATATGGTCCGGGACGTCCAGGCGGCGGTGGACTATCTGCGGTCGAGAAAGGACATCGACCCCGACAGAATCGCGATCGTCGGCGCCAGCATCGGCGCAAACGTGGCGATCAACTATGCCGCGAAAGACCCGAAGATAAAGGCAGTCGCCCTCCTTTCAGCCGGGCGCAATTACAAGGGTGTCGCCACATTCGATGCAATGCGGGAATACGGCAATCGCCCGGTGTTCCTGGCGGCGTCCAAGGAAGATATGCCGGCGGGCCGCAATATCAGAGGCCTCGCCAAGCGGGCAAGGGGCACGAAGGTTGTGAAGCTCTTCCCCGGCAACCTGCACGGCACGAGGATGTTCGGCGCCTGCGTGCTCGACGGGCCGCTCGTGGCATTCCTCAAGGAAAGCCTTACCCCTGCCACTCCTGCCGGGTGAATATCTCGTCAAGCGACAGCCTCGACTTGGGGCGAAGCTTGTCAGCGGGGTAGCCCAGAGCCATAAGTTCCACGATTCTGACGTCGGCGGGGACTCCCAGGAGCTTCTTTGCCGGCTCTTCCTTGAAAGCGCCGATCCAGCAGGTGGCCAGGCCCAGGGCCGTCGCGGCAAGCGCTACGTGCTCGAGGGCGATGGCAACGTTGATGGGGTAACAGGGCTGGCCGCAGGCCATAACGTGATTGTCGGTCACTGCGCAGGCGGCAATGACTACGGGAGCCTCGGCGACAAACTGCTGGTCGTGGGCGATTGCGGCGAGCTTTTTTCGCTTTTCGGAGTCGGTAACGGCGATAAAGCGCCACTCCTGGCGGTTCGAGGCCGACGGCGCCAGGCGGGCGGCCTCCATAATCTTTTCGAGTTTTTCCTCCTCAACCGGCCTGTCCAGGTAGGCGCGACAGCTGTAGCGATTCTCCACGACGTCGAAGAAATCCATTTCCGCCCCCTTTCGAAAAAGAAATCGACACATTCGCGACAAGAACCCGTCGCCGAAGACCGGTTGGAACACGGCCGCCGGCCGCACAGCATACATTGATACCATCCGCCGGCCGAAAAAGCAACCCTTCCCCGCACCTGCAAGACAACAATCCACGCCCCTGGCCCACAATGCCGGAACAATTTCCCCGCTGGAATACTTTTCTCCAACGCTTTTCTCTAACGCACTTGCAAGACCGGGGTGCATTGTTAGCATTGAAATGGTCGCGGGTCCGGTCGGCCCGCGACCTTTTGCAAAGGGTCACAGAAGTCAAATACGCGGGAAGAGGGAGAAGTTATTATGGCCGACTACAAAGTAGCGGTAACGGTTGAGAACCCCGGCAAAGAAAAGGCCCTCGGCGCGGGCGTCTCCGCGGGGGTGCCGTTTGCCAGGGGCGCACTGAAGGAGACCTCCGGCCTCACCCTTACCGACAGCTCCGGCAAGGCTGCCCCTCTCCAGGCCGAGTGCCTCGCAAAGTGGCCGGACGGCTCCTGCAGGTGGGTGCTTCTTGATTTTGCCGCTGACGTTGCAGCCGGCTCCAGCGCGGACTTCGTACTCAAGACCTCCGGCGAGAACCCTGCACCGGGCACGCCTGTAACCGCTGCGGACGACACCTCGACTGTCACGCTCTCCAACGGCCTCGTCGAGTTTGCCGTCAAGACGGGCACGGCCGGAGGTACGCTGAAAAGCGCCGACGGCAAGCGTTCGGTTGATATTGCCTCAATCGTGGAGATCGGCGGGGACGACGGCCGGATTACCTCAGAGGTCGTCGTCGACTCGCTTGACGTCTATGCCGAAGGGCCGCTGCGTGCGGCGGTGTCCCTCTATGGGCGCCGCATCTATTCCGACGGGCTTGAGGGGCCGTTCTCGCAGCGGGTGGAGATGTTTGCCGGCTCGCCGTACATTCGCGTCGAGGACACGTTCATTTACGCGCATTTCCCCGGCACGCA
>JAGHCE010000080.1 GCA_021160625.1 Planctomycetota bacterium
CGCTTGGGCGGCCGCTTCATCTTCGCCCTGCGCAGCCGCCGAGCGCCGGCGGCTGCGCAGGGCGAAGATGAAGCGGCCGCCCAAGCGGGAGCCCGTGGAAATGCCGCTGGAGTACGGCCACCCGCTTGAGATGGACTCTGCGACGGTGACGCTCTTTCCCGCCGGGCACATACTGGGCAGCGCGCAGATAGTCGTCGATCACGGCGGGAAGCGCCTGCTCTACAGCGGGGATTTTTGCCCGCAAGCCACCGCCGCGGCCGAGGCAATCGAGATACCGAAGGCCCATACGTTGATAATGGAATGCACCTACGGGCTGCCTGAGCATCGCTTTCCGCCTCGCGAGGAAACGGTCGACGAGCTTTACTCCTTCGTCGAAAAGAGCCTGTCGGCCGGCCGGACGCCGGTGCTGCTTTGCTATGCGCTCGGCAAGGGCCAGGAGGTCCTGCGCCTGCTGGCCGGGGGGGAATATACGGCCGCGGTCGAGGATGAGACCTTTCGCATAGCGAAAATCTACGAGGCATTCGGAGTCGGCTTCGGCGACTACCGCCTTCTCGACTCACCGGCCAGGCCCGGCGAAGTGGTCATCACGCCGAGCATCAAGCGCGCCGGGGGGTTCCTGCGCAGGGCCAGGGTGCGCACCGCCGCCGTCACGGGATGGGGCGTCGGGGGCTTCGGCTACCGCGCAGCGAGGGCCGACGTCACGATACCGCTTAGCGATCACGCGGATTTCGACGGGTTGCTCGGATATGCCGAGGCCGTCGGACCGGAGACTATCTACATCCTCCACGGCCCGCCGGAGTTTGGATATCACCTCGCCAAGGCCGGCTTCAATGTGGCTCCGCTGGAGGAAAAGGCAGCCCGGGAAGTGACCGCCCTATAGAGGAGGAACACGAATGCCTGACGAACCGGACGGTAAGGCTGCGGCGGGCGACTACGTGGCGAGGGGCTTCTACCAAAACACGTCCCAGGCTCGCCACTATGCGTCAGAGCGCTTTTCGGGGTCCCGAGGGGCCACCCACAGGCGCGGCCTGGCGGCCCTTGAAAAGGCCTTGAGCGGCTTGGAGGGAATCCGGACGGTGCTGGACATACCGGCAGGCACGGGACGGATATCCAGGCCACTTGAGGCGGGAGGGGCGTCAGTGACGGCTTCGGACGTTTCCCTCGAGATGCTTCTGGAGGCGTCGGCAAGGCAGTCTGCGCACTACTATGTCCAGGCCGACGCGACGGCACTGCCGTTTGGGGACGCCGCCTTCGACGCGGTGGTCTCGATGAGGTTCATATATCACCTGCCCAGCCGCCGGCAGCGCGTGAAGGCCCTCTCGGAAATGGCCAGGGTCAGCCGGAAGTGGATTGCGGTATCGTTCTTCGATGCCGGGACCGCGCAGGGCATACGGTCGAGGCTAAGCAAGCGCCTGGCTCACTGCCCGGAGACGAGGCGCCTGCTGACGCTGGACCAGATAAAGTCGGAAGCCGCCGAAGCGGGTCTTGGCGCGGTGCGGGTGGTGCCGACGTTGCAGGGGATATCCGAGCATACGATAATTCTCTTCGAAAAGGCCGACGAAGCCCGAAAGGCGCTGTGGCGCAGACGGCGCGGTGTCGTCAACAGGCTCGCGGGAGCGTCCGTCCCTGCGCAAAGATACTGGGACAGGCTGGGTCTCTGCTCGTTTGCTTTCATCGCAGCGCTGGCCCTGCTGCTCGCCTTTATTCCCTGGCTGGAGATCGAGAACGAACTGGTTATCTGGGGAGGTGGCGGCGGCCTCATTTTCGCGGCCCTCTTCCTGAGGCGGCGGATACTCCTGGGGGTCTCCTCCAACCGGTCATTCGACCGGGAAACCGCCGAGTCGGCGTTCCACTCAAACGTGAGGCTGTACACCCTTTCGTGGGTTCTTGTCGCATCCGGCGTGGTCGTTATGTCGGAGCTGGCATGGCTGCTGCCTTTTGTGTGGGCCTTTTACTTTGCCTGGAGGAAGGCATTCTCGGGGGCGGCCGAGAGGGAGATGCTGTTTCGTCTCAGGCGGGCGGTGTTCGAAACGGCGGCAAACGTCGCAACTGGTCGCTCGCTGCTCAATTTCGTGAAGGCGGATTCGGCCGTGCTTGCCTCGGTCGCGTTCTCGTGCACGATGCTTGTGGCCAAGGAAGTGCTCTTCGAGAGCCTTTTCGGCTGGTAGGCGCCAGGCACGCTGACCGGCCGGCGCGGCGTATGCCTTTTCAGGCGCCGCCTTTGCGGGCGAAGTAGCCCATCAGGCCGACCTTGCGCAGGTACTCCAGGCTTGCCTCGATGTTTGCCCTGCACTCTGCGAGGTCCCCGGCGGAGGGAATCTCAAGGCAGACAATCCCGTCGTAGGCCTTCGACAGGCCGGCGAAAAGCGCCTCGTTGTCGATGTCGGAATCGGTGATGACGGGCGTGGGCTCGCCGCCGCTTGTCGTCTTGTAATGCACCAGCGCAATGTGCTCGCTGTGCGCTTCGAGGAACTCCAAGACTTTGCCGGGCTCGGTAGGGGCCTTGCAGAGCGATTTGAAGACGGCGTTGGCGGGGTCGAAGGTAATCCCGATGTTTGCAGGCACGCCGCCGGAGCGTTGCAGCGCATCGAAGATATCCTCAAGGCCGAAGTATGTCTGGCCGTCACCGCGTAGCGGCTCGCGTGCGTGCTCAATGGCCAGAAACACTCCCTTACCGGCGGCGCGCCCGGCATACTCGCGCGCCTTATCCGAAATCGCCCTTATCTCGCCTGCCGTGTAGCCGCTCTTTTCCTTGGGCGCAAGGGCCGACTGGCTCGCAAGCAACCTCAGGATCGCACCATCCCCGCCCAGCGCCGCCCGCTCGATGCCCCTGTCGACGAGCGCCCGGTCATCTTCCTGGAGCATATCGTTGGCGATGGCGTAGGAGACCTCGATCCCCTTGGCGCCGGCGTCCTTGAGGAAGTCCTGCACGTTGTCGACGGCAAGCGACGCCTCGTCGTCCCGGACTTCTATCGCCGAGAAGCCCTCGTCCTCTGCGAAGTCCACAAGGCCGCCGAGGTTCACCTCGCCGGAGGCGAGAGGCTCACGAAATATGTTTGTCGTAATGCCGAATTTCATAGTGTCTCCTTTCCAGCCGGGGCCGCCCCGGGAACCCGGCTTCGCGAGGGGTCTTCGACCCCTTTTTGCTACGGGGGCCGCGCGCGTTGCGCGCGGCAGTCAACTGACCTTCCGCGGGCGTTGCCAAAACATCCCCACATTTCTTGGGACAGTTACCGATAGCCGGCAACCTTTACATTTTTGCCCGAATCGCTACAATTTCAAGGCGCATTTTGACAGTTGCCCCGGTTCCGGGGAATCCGAAACGGCAAGGAGTATCTCGTGATAAACGCCAGTGAGATGAAAAAGGGCCTCGCGGTGAGGTTTAACGATGCGCTTTACGTGGTTGTCGACTATGAGCTTGTGAAACCCGGCAAGGGCCCGGCCTACCTCCAGACCAAGCTGAAGCATATGAAAAACGGCAACGTCATCGACAAGCGCCTGCAGGGCTCCGACAAGATCGAAGACGTCTTTATCGAGCGAAACGAGATGGAATACCTCTACGCCGACTCGTCGAACCTCGTCTTTATGGACACTACCACCTACGACCAGGTCTATATTCCGAAAGACCTCGTTGCCGGCGCAGACGACTTTCTCCAGCCCAATATGACAGTCCAGGTCGCCTTCGTGGACTCCGCGGCGATCAGCGTCGAGCTGCCGGCCGCCGTCGAGCTCAAGATAGTCGAGACGGCTCCCCCCTTAAAGGGCGCCACCGTCACCAACAAGAGCAAGCCCGCCATTCTCGAAACCGGCTACCGCGTGATGGTCCCGGCCTTCGTCGAGCAGGGCACCGTGATCCGGGTCGATACGAGGTCCGGCGAGTACATCGAGCGCGCCAAGTAAGAACGCCCGGCGGCTTGCCACACGCGGAATATGATCCACACGGCGAGGCAAGACCCGCCGTGGCACATGCGGAAACGTAGGGCGCGGCTTGCCGCGCGCGGAATACGATCCCAACGGCGGGGCAAGCCCTCCAGAGGCGGGTGAAATTTATGCGCCAGTGGGTGTGGCGTACCCGCCGTGGCACACACCACCTGTAGGGGCGAGGGGAGCCTGGCCCGCGGAAGGTCAGGTGATTGCCGCAGACAACGTCTGCGGCCCCCGTAGCAGAGAGGGGGCGAAGCCCTTCCCGGCGGGGCGTCGTTAGTCGGGCGGTTCTACGGTTTTACGGCGACGAACTCGAGCACGTCCGCATTGCCCCAGAGGCTCCTGTTTGCATTGTGCTCCACTTCCATCGCGAGTACCCGGGAAAAGACCTCGCTGTCGCCGAGCTTGGCCGCGACGGCCTTTGCGAATATCGGCTTGCCTATCGCGGTCGCCACTTCTAGGCCGTTGGCGAGCAGATGCTCCGCGGTTTCCTCGGCAGCGAAGGCCCTGGCATCGACGCTGCGGCCGGGGCCCGGCACTGATTTCACGCTCCTGCCGCTGGCGAGGAACCTCTCGAGCCCCTCGATGTCACCTTTCCTGAGGAACTTGTCGAATTCGCCCGCCTTGAAACGGTTCAGCACCGACACGGCCACCATCCCGCCGGGCCGCGTCACCAGCGCCATCTCCGCTAAGGCCATCTCCGGGTCGCTCGAGAAGCTAAGCGGCCCCTCGACCGCCAGCACCGCGCCGAAACTCTCCTCGTGGAACTCCCTCAGGTCCGTGATGTCACCCTGGATGATCTCGACCTTTGCCGATACGCCGGCCTCTTCGACCTTCCTGCGGGCCACCTCCAGCATCCCGTCGGAGACGTCCAGAAGCACCGCCCGGTAGCCGGCCCTGGCAAGCCTTATGCTCCAGTACCCCGTCGCTCCACCGGCGTCGAGCACCGGCTCGGCGGTTTCCCTCGGAAGCATCCGGCGCACGTGCTGCCAGGTAATCTCTCGCAGCAAGCGGTGATAGGGGCTCGCCATCCTGGCGTCGTACTCGTCGGCCTTCAGGTCGAAATAGCGCCCGACCTTGCGGGCTGTTTCCCCGAGAACCGTCATTTCTCTCTCTCCCGGCCGATCTTTGGACATATTCAGCCTCAAAATAGAAAAGGCCCCAGGACTTTTGCGGGTCCTGAGGCCTTTTTCGACCTTGCCGAATGCCTCAGGTCACCCCACGGCCGCCGCTCTCGCAATAATGCACAAGCCGACGGCCGCCCCGCACGGGGACGGTACGTGCTTCGCGCATACTACAGCGAGAATCTGCCGCAGGGAACCTGACATACCTTATCTCCACAACGAAAATAGCCGCGTGGGCCATGTGAGCCAAAGCCCACCTACTACTACACAACATTATATCGTAACCCGGCAGGGTGTCAATACAGGGTTTTTCAGCAATTCCCGACATTCGCACCAAGCCAGCCGTGGAAGGAGGGCTTCGCCCCCTTTTTGCTACGGGGGCCACGGGCGTTGCCCGAGACAATCAATTGACCTTCCGCGGGCGCAGTTGTGTAGGGTGCGCTTTAGCGCACGCGGAATAAACGGCGGCGGACAAGAATGTCCACCCTACTTGTTGGCTGGCGCGCGCGGAATTATGATTCGCACGGCGGGGCAAGACCCGCCGTGGCACACATACCCTCTGTAGGGGCGAGGCACGCCTCGCCCGTGAAAGGCCGGCCGACTCCCGCAGATTTTTTTGAAATTTTGCTTGAACTTGGAGATTCCGGGAGTTTAATAAGTGAAATACTGGTTCTACTTACTAAAGGGGCTATTACACTCACAGCCCCGTCAGGGAAAACGAAATAAGGCAAAGGAGCCGGCTATGGCACGAATGACCAGAAAGGAGCACGAGCACAGGGGGAGGATCGACTACGTCCTGGACGTGACGGAGGAGCTTTTTTCCCGGAAGGGGTACAGCGGGACCAGTATGAAGGAGATCGCCAAGAGGGCGGAGTTCGCGCTTGCGACGCTCTACCGGCTCTTCAAGAGCAAGCGAGACATATACGCGGCGCTCCTGGAGAAGCGGTTTTCGCAGCTGGCCGACAAGCTCGGGCGCGAATCCCTTCCTGAGGGCGACATCGTCGCCAGGATAGAGGCATTCATAGAGGCCAAGATGACATACCTCTACGAACACTGGGATTTTGCGAAGATCTATTTCGCGCACAGGTGGTCCGGCGCCGACCAGAGCGCGAGCCCTGCGGCCGAGTCGGCCTTGGAGATATACTCCGGGGCCATCAACGGTCTTGTCCGTGACATCAGGCGCGGCATACGCCAGGGGCGCATCAGGAAGGCCTCGGCAGAGCGCCTTGCCGCCGCGGTCGACGGCATCACCTCCGAACTAGTAAACAGGTGGCTGACGGTCGGGAGGCCCAACAGTCCGTCAAAGGACATAGAACAGGCCAAGGGAATGATCCTGAAGGGAATAGCCACCGAGGCGCCCGAAGAGCGCTAAGGCGCCCCGTAGTGCATTAGGTAAGTGAAGGGAGGTTATTATGAATGTGAATCTTGAGAAAGTGTTTGCCCGCGACCATTACGCCGGCGTGTTGCGCCTGATGGTGCGCAGGCCGCTCCTGACGAGCATCGTGGTGCGCTATGTCAAGAAGAAGGCCTACGAAAAGATGGTCACAAACGACCCGCAGAACCGGCCTATGCAGGTGCGGCTCGACAAGTACCACAGCGCTATGGCCCTGCTTGACGGTTTCGTACGGTCGCACAGGGCCGGCTACATTTCCCACAACGTGCTCGATCGTATGATGGAGCCCTTCGTGGAGAACGTCATCTGCGCACAACCCGTGCCCACGGATGGAAATCGAAATCCCTGTACGGGGCCGCCGCTTACCATCACGATGAGCCCCGGCAAGAGATGTAACCTGAAGTGTGTAGGCTGCTACGCGGCCAGCGACCCCCACTGCAACGTCAACCTCGACTTCGATATCTTCGACCGGATATTGACCGAGAAGGCCGAGCTGTGGGGATCGAGATTCAGCGTCATCTCAGGCGGAGAGCCGTTCCTTTACGAGAGCAAAGGCAAGACGCTGCTGGATGCCGTTGAGCGCCACCGGGACCAGATGTTTATGGTCTACACCAACAGCACGCTTATCACCGAGGAAGTCGCATCGAGGATGGCCGAGCTCGGGAACATCTCGCCGGCCATCTCAGTCGAAGGCTTCGAGAAGGAAACTGACCAGCGCCGAGGCAAGGGCGTCTACAAGAAGATTATGAAGGCGATGGCGAACCTGCGCAAGGCAGGCGTGCCCTTCGGGATATCCACAACCGCCACGAAATACAACTGGGATGTCATCACCTCGCGGAAGTTCGTCGATCACTTCTTCCTCGAGCAGGGTGCGGTTTACACGTGGGTATTCCAGTATATGCCTATTGGCCGGGCCCATACCTTGCAGCTCATGGTCACACCCGACCAGCGCAAGGAGATGCTGCGGCGTACGTGGGACTTCGTGAATAACGACGGCTATTTCATCGCCGACTTTTGGAATTCCGGCGCCGCCGGCAACGGCTGCATTGCCGCCGGACGCCCCGGTGGGTACCTTTACATCAATTGGGACGGCGACATAACGCCCTGCGTCTTCATCCCGTTTTCCGCCGCCAACATCATCGACATCTACCGCGCCGGCGGCAACCTGAACACCATTCTCGAAACGCCTTTCTTCAAGCGCATCCGCCAGTGGCAGGACAACTACGGTTACGCCAAACATATGGAGAACCCCGACAACTGGTTCGCGCCCTGCATCATCCGTGACCACCTGCCGGACCTGCTTGACGCGGTCAGGCGCTCAGGCGCGCATCCCCTTGATCCCGACGCCGCCGAGGCCGTAAAGGACAACGCCTACATCAGGGGTCTGACCGCTTACGGGGAGAGGTTCTACGACCTCACCGAAGAAGACTGGGAGAGCCGTTATTACCCGGTCGGCGGCACGAAGAAAAACGAACCGCTTCCCGTCGGCGATTGAGAGCTCGTTGCAAGACGAGAAAATCAGCAAGGGGCGGCCGGAGGCCGCCCCTTGTGAATTCCAATGGTTACTCTGGTGGGGCGGACATTTCTGTCTGCCGAACGTTTATACCGCGTGGGCTGAAGCCCACCCTATTCACCCTACGCAACTGGCAGCTCTGTAGAGGCGCGATTTATCACGCCCTCGTTTTCGGGTGACGATACCGGGCGCAATAAATTGCGCCCCTACATTACTTATTCCGCGTGTGCTGAAGCGCACCCTGCATTGGCCACGGACGATGTCCGTGGCAGTCAACTGGCCTTCCGCGGGCCAGGCTCCCCTCGCCCCTACACCGTTTATTCCGCGCGCGGCAAGCCGCGCCCTACGTTTCCACGTACGGCAAGTTTATCCGCCGTGGCGGGCCGCACCCTGCGGTCCTATACGCGCCCCTCGACCACCACCGTGCCGACGATCATATCGTGGAGGGTCTGCTTGCGTTCGGTGAACGCGCCGATTATATAGCCTATTGACAGGACCAGTCCCGATAGTATGGAAGCGAAGTACCTTCCGCTGGCCCGTCCGAAGCTTATGGGATTGCCCTGGAGGTCCGTGACGAATATGCCCACGGCGCGCTTGCCCAGCGTCGCCTGCCACTTGCTCGACTCCATGAAACCGAAATAGAGCCAGGAGATGACCACAGATCCCAGGTTTGCAAAAACCTGGACTATAGCCATTACCGCAGAATCGGGTCCACTACCCCCCGATCCGCTTCCGGCGTTTGCCATAATGGGGATGAGAATAGCCATCATAATCCCTGCAAGGACACAGCCCGGCACCGCCAGCACAAGCCCGTCGATAAAGACCGCCGCAAAACGTATCCAGAAACCGGCGTAATTCACGTAGCGCCGTATCGCCTGCGGCCCGGCCATCGGCGGGGGCGCAACGCCCGCATCCTGCGCAACAGGCGTCTCGGCCTGCACGCCATAGCCTCCGGCGGCGTCGAAAAGACCGTAAATGCTGTCGGCCCGTACCCAGTCGCCCAGGTATTCCGCGTAGACGTAGTCGTCGCGTTGAAACTGCCCCTGGCGGGCGAGCGCCTTTAGGTCCTGTTCGCTTACCGGCCCGTACGACGCCCCGCCCACGGCGTAGTACCACTGGGCCTGGGCCGCGCTTCCTGCCGCACCCGCGTCCCCTGCGCCGGGCTGACCGGGTCCCTCGGGGGGACTTCCCGCCGGAGGGGCGCCTTCCGAATACTGGTCCATAAGCCTCACTCCTGGTCTCTGGATGCTCCCCGTTTCAAAAAAAGGCGGCTTTCCCGCAATACGGGAAACCGTCCGCGTCATAGTAATCGTGCCGAGGCCGTGCGAGGCGAGTGTCGTCACACGGGGCTTACTCGCCTTTTTCGTTCAGTTTCTTCCAGTATTTCTTATCGTCTTTCCGGCGTTGTTTCTCAAGACTGGTATGGTCCACATTGTGGTCATAGGCGGCCTTTTCGTAGAACGGCACGGCGTGGTGCTCCGGCTCGGGTTCGGGGCTCAGGTCCAGGCTGCCGGTGAGGCTGGGAACCGTGCCGGCCTTTACCCAGTCTGCCATCTCCCCCTTGCAGAAGATATAGTCGGCTTTCCCAAACTCCCCCGCCTCGAAGAGCTTGCAGATCTCGTGCTCGGTGAACGGCCCGTTAGGCTTGCCTCCCTTGGCATAGTACCACTTCTTTTCGTTGGGCATTTGCTCCTCCCTCTATTCGAAACCCGTCTCCCCGGGACGCATATTGTGGAGCAACAAATCAAAGTGGCCGGACAATACGCATTACTATTACCATATCATAATCGGAAAATCAAGAAAAAGCCTCGTAACCGGAGGCGCAACCCGTAACAATCCGCCTCGCCCGCGGAAGGTCAAGTGATTGCCGCGCGCAACGCGCGCGGCCAATGTAGGGTGGGCTCGTAGTCCACGCGGAATGAGCGACGGCATAGGAATGTCCGCCCTACCTATTGACGCCGAAATGCAGGGTGCGATAATCGCATCGCTACAAAAGCGTCATATTGTCGCGGTGGACGATTTCGTCGTAGGGTTTTGAGCCGAGGATGGAGGCCACCTGTGAGGTGCGCACGCCCTTTATCTTTTTCACCTCGGCTGCGCCGTACGAGACGACTCCCCGG
The DNA here is from genome assembly GCA_021160625.1 of Planctomycetota bacterium. Classification (GTDB taxonomy): domain Bacteria; phylum Planctomycetota; class DG-23; order SLPQ01; family SLPQ01; genus JAGHCE01. Next base: position 10,075 of record JAGHCE010000080.1, read on the forward strand.
GCAAAGGGTTCCTGGCTCTTAACACGGATAGAGACGACGTCGCCTGTCTTGAAATCCCCGGAAACGCCGATCAGCACCGAAGTCCGAAGTCCGTTTGCACTTTTCTTTAAGGCGGCCGCCGCGCCCTCGTCCACGACTATTTCGCCCCTGGACCTCGCGCCGAAGCCTATCCAGCGCTTTCTGCCGGCCATATGCGTGCGTGTGGGATAAAAGAGTGTCCCGATCTTGTCGCCCGCGAAAATCCGCGCGAGGACATTTTCCCCCTTGCCGTTTGCGACGAGCGCCGCTTCTCCGGAGGCCGTTACGATCCTGGCGGCCTCGAGCTTGGAGGCCATTCCGCCGGAGCCCGATTCGGAGCGTTCCTCACACGCCAGCGCCGCGATCTTTGAATCCACACCCTCCACCTCCGGGATCACCCTGCCCCTGTGGCCGCTCGTTCTGTAGTCCTCGTGGAGGCCGTCGACGGTGGAGAGCATAACAAGGAGGTTCGCCTCGAACATATTCGTGACGAGGGCCGAGAGGACGTCGTTCTCGCCGAAGCGGATCTCGTCGACCGCGACCGTGTCGTTCTCGTTGACGATTGGTACGGTTCCCGCCTGGACAAGGGCCCTCAGCGTGTTCCTGGCGTTTAGGTACCTCGTCCTGTCGGCGAAGTCGTCTCGCGTCAGGAGCATCTGCCCCACGTGAAGGCCTCTTGGTGAGAGGCACCGCTCGTAGAGCTCCATAAGCAGGCTCTGCCCGATGGCAGCCGCCGCCTGGAGTTTCGGCAGCGTCCCGGGGCGCTTGCCCCAACCGAGCCGCCGGCAGCCGCAAGCGATCGCGCCCGAGGAGACCACCACTATCTCCCGGCCGCCCGAGGCCAGCCGGGCCACGTCGTCGCAGAGGCTCTCGATGCAGCGCTCGTCGATCTCGCCGGTCGAATGGAAGAGAACCGCGCTTCCCACCTTCACCACCACGCGCCGCGCCTCGTTTATGAGTTTTGTCCGACGCAAGGCCTCTCCTCCACACGAAAACACTCGCTTCCGGTATTGTAACTCGCCTCGTACCCAAATCAACCTGACGGGGGGTCTTTGACCTCTTTTTGCTATTGGAGGCCACGGACGATGTCCGTGGCAATCAACCGACCTTCCGCGGGCGCGGCCCGCCACGGCGCGTCTTCGACAGCCGCACCCTCGTCGCTGAGCACATTCCTTGGGACAGTTATGCAAGCCCGTGTGTTCAAGAGCCATGGGCATTCGCCGGAGCGTGCCTTTCTTGATACGGCGGCCGGCGGCGTTATAATGGGCCGTCATTGGACCGGGTCGCCTGGCTTTTCTCTAAGGGGCACATATGCTGCGCTTTGAAACTGCTTTCGCCGCATTTCTCGTGGGGATGGTCTTGCTGGGTCTCGTGCCGGGCAGATGCACGGGCGCAGAAAACCGGCACTTTACCGTCTGGGCGGCGGACCCACTGACCAAGATAGGTCCCAAGGGGAAGCCCATCGTCGGCGAGCCGGTCAAGGGCTACAAGGATGCCAACGCCGTCTGGGACGGTTCCGAACGAACTGTTAGGATAGAGGCGGCGCGAAACGAGTACGTCGCGTTCCAGGTGCTCATAGAGGGGGGTGGGCAGGGCCTTGAAGGCGTGAACATCTCGCCTTCGGACCTCAAGTCGCCGGACGCGCACATCAGTGCGGCCGACTTCACGCTCTTCTGCGAGTACTACACGCGCGTTACGACCCCGTCGAAGTCCCCGGCCTATTCCCTGGGCTCGGGATGGTACCCCGACGCCCTCATCCCGCTGGACCTGCCGAAGTACCGAAGCTTCAGCGTACCCCCCGCGCGGACACAGGGCATCTGGGTGGACCTCCACGTGCCGGCCGACGTGCCCGCCGGGCGATACTCCGGTGAGATTGCCGTCAGCGCGCGCGATCGCGACCCGGTGCGCATCAAGGTCGCGCTTGGCGTATGGGATTTCGTGCTGCCGGCCGAGAGCCATTTGCGCTGGCGGGTCGGCTACAACGAGGCGCTTGCCACCGGCAACGGAATCCCCTTTGACCGGCGTACATCCAAAGTCACGAAAGAATTTCTCGACTTGGAGCTCGACTTCTACCGTCTTTGCCGCAGGCACCGCATTATTCCCACCACTCACTACACGAGCCCTATCCCCGACCATAGCGGAAAGGGCGGAGATCTCAAGATCGATTGGGCCTCCTACGACCGCCGCTTCGGACGCTACCTGGACGGCTCCGCATTCGAGGACGGCGTCCCCGTAAACTACTTCTGCCTGCCTGTCAACCCCCAGAGCTACGGCGGCTGGCCGTCAAGCACCCGGGGAGCGCGTGTCCGGCTCGACACCGCGGCCCCTGAAGTGCCCCTCGCCAGCGGGAACGTCGACCTGGACAGTTTACGGAAGGCCCTCGAGCTGACGGTTGAACATTGGAAAGAGAAGGGCTGGAACATCGAGGACACATTTATTTATGTAGCCGACGAGCCCGGTGGCCAGGGCTACCATCTCATCAAAGAGCACGCTCGGGTAATGCAAGAGGTTGCCCCGCGTGTCCATCGCAACGTCGCCCTCTACAGGGTCTTCGGCAAGAACGCGCCAGATGTGGTGAAGCGATTGCGGGGCTACGTCAACGACTGGTCGATAGCCGGCGATTATATGCAGCGCGGCGCCCTTGAAGGCCTTCGCGAGCGCGGCGACTGGGTGGGGATTTACCAGGGAAGCGCACCGTTCGAGGGGGGTGAGGCGCTGGATATGGACGGGGTTGCGCTTGTGACCTGGCCGTGGATAGCCTGGATGTACGAACTCGACACGCTGTTCATTTACAACTCCACCGAGTGGAAAAGAGCCGACATTTGGGACAACGCCCGCAACCAGGGTTGGCAGACAAACTCCCAGGGCGTCCTCTTTTACCCCGGCCTCAAGGTCGGCGTCAAGCACGCCCTGCCTTCGATCCGTCTCAAACAGATGCGCCGCGGTATGCAGGACTACGAGTATATGAGGCTGCTCGCCGAGAAAGGCAAGAAGAACCTCGCTGACTCCATCGCCCGCAGGATAATCCGCAAGGCCCTCCAGGACGCCTCCCCGGGCAGGTTCGGCCAGCGTTACTTCGGCAAGGGGCACTGGGAGCACAACGCTGCGCACTGGATCGAGGCCCGCAGAGAAATGGCCGCCGCCATCAGCGTGTCACAGCAAGACAATACCGGCGGCCCATAGTCACAAAGGGGGCGAAGCCCTCCGGCAGGTCAGTTGATTGCCTCGGGCAACGCCCGTGGCCCCCCATAGCAGAAAGGGGGCGAAGCCCTCCACTATTGGACAAGCCACCAGTGCCACATAGCCTTTCGGCAGGTCAGTTGATTGCCTCGGGCAACGCCCGTGGCCCCCTTAGCAGGAAGGGGGCGAAGCCCTCCGGAAGGTCAGTTGATTGCCTCGGGCAATGCCCGTGGCCCCCGTAGCAGAAAGGGGGCGAAGCCCTCCACTATTGGACAAGCCACCAGTGCCACATAGCCTTTCGGCAGGTCAGTTGATTGCCTCGGGCAACGCCCGTGGCCCCCCCGTAGCAGAAAGGGGGCGAAGCCCTCCACTATGGTTTGTGACGTTGGTAGACCATTGTTCGGCCGAACGGAATCCTCTCGAAGTCGCCCGCAGCGACCACGGTGTCGTAGACGGCCTTCGTTCGCTCCCTGGACTGGCCCCAGGTGTCGCCGGCGTCGAGGACTACGATGTCATAGGCGGCGTCCCCCTGCCAGTCCTGCAGCGGCACCACCGCCCCAGCGTCGCAAAAGAGCATCGCCGCCCGCATCGTCGCCAGCACCTTTGCATCTTCGCCGACACAATCCGCGTAACGTCCCAGCGCCGCCACGTCCTTCATAAACGAGGCGCTCCTGGGCGCCTGGAAGGGTACCGTCACCCGCGAGAGCGGCCCCATCCCGTAGAAATGCGACATACCAAGAGCCGCCAGCGCCACCGAGGCCGCGATTGCAAACTCCGCACGGGTGCCCCCGCCGCCGGGCAGCCTTGCAAACTTGCGTGCCCCTGACACCGCCGCCGGGAGCCACGCCGCAATCACAAGGGCCTGGTACCAGAAGGATATGCTCTTTACGTCCGGGTTTTCCAGGAGCAGCACGAATACAAGGATAACCGCCGGGTATAGAAACCTCTTCGGCGAGAGAAGCGGCAGGAACCCCATCCCCCCGAGGACAAGCGCCACGAACACAAGTGACCGCCGCGAAAAGATGAGCCCCCAGAAAACGCGCGCCTTGAGAAAGGGTGAAAGGAGAATTTCCACGAAGCCCCCGCCGAGGTGCGCGTACTTGGCAACCTGGAAATACTCCTTGCCCGCAAAGGCCGGCATCACGACCTTCGTCACGACGAGAAAGCCCGCCGCTGCCGCCGCCGCCAGCAAGAGCCCCGCGCACATCCCCGCGCCTGCACCTTCGTTATCCCGCCGGGCGGATGTCCTCGCCTGCGCTGGCCCCGGCGGCCGAAGACGCTGCCAGGCACCCGCGATAAACGTCACTATGCCGACTCCGGCATAAAGAGGGAAGAGCGTTTCCTCGAAGGACGCGGCCAGAACCGCAGCCCCTGCAAATGCCCACCACCGCCTCTTCTCCCAGAAGTGGATCGACAGCACCACCGGCGCCAGCGCGAGCGTCACAGGGTGAAACCCGTACGAAAACGAGCAGGACATTTGCGAGACCGACGGATGCACAAGCGCCGCCAGCGCAAAGAGAAATGAAGTCCACCCGCCAGATCCCCTGCCGCGCGCATAGACATATACCGCCGGCGCCACCGCCGCGAGTCCCACCGCCTGTGCCCAGAGTATCAGGCTGTAGCTTCCCACGGCCCGGTAGAACGGCACCAGCAGGGCCAAGCCGCAGTTGAAATGGTCGTAGAAGCTCGGACGGGCGAGCGTCTCCTGCAGAAATCCCACTCCCCGTGCGGTGTTTTTCACCCTCAGGTAGTTAAGCCCTGCATCCGTCCACCCGTAGGCAAGCCTGGCGAGGAAGCCTTCCTGCACCGCGTAGAACCACACCGCTGCCGCAACCGCCGCCGCCGCAGCGGCCAGAGCCGGTATGTACGTCTTCCCGGCACCGCCCCTGTCCGCCTGCTGCCTGCGCCCGAGGCAGAGCCCCAGCGCCGCCGCGACCGAAACGGACAATACCAGCGGCTCGAGATAGAAAGGAGATATCCCAAGGCAGGCGCGCAGCACAATGGGTACGTTTGCCAAGAGGGGTATCCACGCGCAGGCAAGTGCGGCGCTACTGCTCTTCCGGCCGGCGGCGACGTACGCACCTCCCGTACGAAGGAACACGTACGCGCCCGCTGCAAGAGCCAGCGCCGTAAGAATCATAGGCACATAGTGCGCCGCCGGCAGTGACGCGACTTTCTCCACGCGATAGGCCGACGTGTGATAGAGCGTGGGCAGCAGAACCCCCGCCGCAGCGACGGCCACACCCGCCTCGGCGGCGATGGCCGTCTGGATGAGTATCCTGCGCATCGTTTTCACTCGATCCTCCAGGGGCACTGCCTCGGATTTTCTACCCTCCGAGCCGGCGTTGTCAAACAAAACCCGAAAATCACCCCCTGTACGTCTGCAGATTTCGCAGATTGTAAGGGTAAGGCGCGGCTTGCCGCACGCGGAATATAATCCGCACGGCGGGGCAAGACCCGCCGTGGCACACGTATCGCTCGTAGGGGCGAGGCACGCCTCGCCCGCGGAAGGCCAGTTGATTGCCGCGCGCAACGCGCGCGGCCCCCGTAGCAGTGATGTAGGGTGCGCTTCAGCGCACGCGGAATAAACGACGGCGGACAAGAATGTCCACCCTACGTAGCCGCCAGTGCCACATAGTGCTGCGGAAGGCCAGTTGATCGCCACGGACAACGTCCGTGGCCCCCCCTTAGCAGGAAGGGGGCGAAGCCCTCCGAAGACCTCCTGGCGTTGGCGACGGTTTTCGGTTAGAATCCGCCGGGTATTCGGCTGCCGCGCGTGGGCTTTTATCTGCCCGGTGGCGCGGTTGGTGTGGCAGGGAGGGTTCCTGTATGCAACTCGGAGCGACATCCGGAATGCTGCCGGACGGTGAAGGCGGCGGTGCGCAATTCAACTGGCGTTTCCACACGAGGCGTCTTTGGGCATTGGCGCTTCTTTTCGTCGTTGCTTACGCCGCGGCCGGACACTTTATCGCCATCGCCGAGGACCCCCATTACGACATCCACAGTGACGACGTGCTGATTATCCGGCGGTTCGTGCTGCCGCCTCGTGCCGTGATGCCGAAGGACAACGCGCCGCTTGCCCAAATCGGCAAACCGCACTGGGGCGTCGGCCCGGTCGAAAACTGGGAATACGTCTACAGCTTAGACCACCCGGCCCTCCAGCGCTGGACATTTCATTACCTCCTGAAGTGGACCGGCCGGATGCCTCGGAGTCTGCCCGACGCCGAGTGGGACTATGACAAGGACTTCGGGTGGAACGTTGACCAGGGGCACGTGGCGCCTGCCGAGACGCGCCGGTTCGTCCGAGTCGTCAACAACACCTTTATGGCCGTCGCGGCGGTGCTCCTTTACGTCGCCCTCGCGCGTGCGGTAAGCCCGATGGCCGCGCTTCTGGGCTGCCTTTACTTTGTCGGCCACACGGCCACGGTCGAAATCGGCTGGTCCCTCGGGCAGGACCCTCTCCTGTGGATGCTTGTGACAGGGGCGCTCGTGCTGTGGGTGTATCTTGGCGCGTCGAGGGCCGCCGCGATATCCGTGGGAATCGTCGCGGGGCTTGCGGCCAGCACGAAGCTAAACGGCGGCTTTCTCGTGATCGCCTTTTGCCTGTGGCTCGTCTTGAAGAAGAAATGGCGGCTGGCTCTGCTTTCGGGCGGGATTGCGTTCGGCATCTTCGTCGTCTTGAACCCGGTGCTTTTCTCGCGGGGGGTGTTTCGGGTTCCGCAGGTCCTCTGGGAGATGGTGGCGTGGCGCAGTTGGCGCGCGGCGCTCTATGCGCAGCACTTCCCCGCCTTTGCCCGGTCGCCGCGCTGGCGGGTGGTCATATATCTTCTGGCCTATCGCGATTTCCCGTGGCTGATCCTGCCGCTTCTGGTCGTGTCGCGGCGCCTGCGGCGGCTCGAGGCCGTACCATTCTGGGGGCTCTCGCTTGCCGTTTGTCACCTCCTTACCGTGACCGCCCCTGTCCCGCGCTACATCTTCCCCGTCCAGGTGCCGCTGGTCATAGGCGTGATCGCCGCCTGGTGGCCGAGGCGGCTGCACATCGGGAGGGGCTGGCTTGCGTGCGTCAAGGCGACATTGGCCGTTTTGGGCAAGAAAGGCCCCAAACCGCCGGAATAATCCCGCACTGCAAGGTGTATGCAGTGGCAGGAGGGCTCCGCCCCCTCTTTGCTACGGGAGGCCACGGACGTTGTCCGTGGCGATCACTTGACCTTCCGCGGGCGCGGCAAGCGGCGCCCCTACGGATGGTGTGTGTGCCACGGCGGGTCCCCGTGCTGCGAAGCTTTAGCGAAGCGGGATTGCCCCGCCGTGCGGATCATATTCCGCGTGCGGCAAGGCACCCTACGATGCGATGTGGTGCTGGTGGCTGTGTAGGGCGCGCCAGGGCGCACCCTACATTAGTTGTACAGCAGGCGGGTGCAGGCCGTCCTACCGGGCCGGAGGGCGGGGGCCGTAGTGCGGCAGGTCCTGCCATGCTTCGTACGCGCCCAGGTCGGGGGCGCTGCCGACAAAATTATCGTTTATGTTCGGAATTACCTGTCCGGCGTCGATGGCACCGCAGCCGGGTTTGGGCCGGAGGTCGTTTTCCTCGGGAGAGAAGCGCCGCTTGAAGTCCTGCGGAGGCCGGATGCCGGAGGCGAAAAGCCGCAGGGGATCGACGAGCATCGCGTGACGCTCAATGGGGCTCTTCGAGGCGAACTCCCCGAAAGTGGCGTACCTCGCAGAGTTCCACTTGGCGAATGTCCCGAACGGGCCGCCGCCGAAGCCGTCGTAGTCGAAGTTGCACCGCTCCATCGGCGCCGTGAACTCCATTGCGTAGGCGGCCGTGGTCCCGACAAAGAGGTTGTTGCGCGTCACGACGTTGTTGACCCTGTTGGATGTCCACAGGGGCCAGGGCATCCCCTGTTTGACGCAGGTGTTATGGAAAAGCACGAAGCCGGAGGTGAGATTCTCGCCGGCGGTGTGCATCTTGAAGGGCTCGGCCTGCACGTTATACATAGCGTTGCGGAATATGTACACCGGCCCGCCGAAGACCGGTTGCTGGCTTATCCCCTGGAAGCAGTTGGTCAGTCGGTTGTTGAAAACCCTTACGTTGTGCCGGCTGTAGTCGGCCTCGATGCCGTCGTCGGTCATATCGACAATCTCGTTTCCGTAGATGTCTATCGCGCTGCATTCCTGGGACCCGAAGGTGTCAATGGCATCGGCGAAGCCGCTGATCCGGTTGTAGCACACCACGTGCCCTCTGCCGGAAACCTGGAATCCCCTCGCGTTCTCGATGCCCCTCGTCCGCGGCCATACCGACGGGCCTTCGAGGACATTGTCGGCAAGGAAAAAGTCCTCCGTCAGGACCTTGTTGTTGGTGCAGGTGAACCCGTATTCGACCCGGTATATGCGGCAGCGCCGCATCACGATCCGCTGCGACCGGTGGGCCACCACGCCCCAGCGAACGTTCCTTATCGAGAGCGCCTCAAACCACACATCGTGGATGTCCGAGGCGTTTATGCCTCTCTCAGGCCTCTTCTCGGCCGAGGCCGCGCCCCCTATGACCGCTTCGGAGTCGTCGGCAGCCCGGTAGATTATCGGGTGTTCCTTCGTGCCGCTTGCGGTTATGGTCACTGTTGCGCGGTAGGAGCCCTTGCCGAGGAGCA